>CALMTJ010000340.1 GCA_937872715.1 uncultured Methylobacteriaceae bacterium | reverse complement strand
TGTCGGACTCGTTGATCACCGCGAAGCCGCGGAGCATCATCTGCTCGCCCATATAGGGCTGGATGGCGTTGAAGTTCAGCCCGACCAGGATCCCGGCCGCGCCCCCGATGGCGCCGGACACGAAGGAGACGGCGAGCACGACGAGCGTGCCGTTGACGCCCATCAGGGCCGCAATATCCGGGTTCTCGGCGACGGCCCGGATCGCGAGGCCGAAGCGGGTGCCCCGTATCAGGAGGAGAAGCGCCGCGACCAGCACGACGCAGGCCCCGATGATGAGGATCTGCGCGCTCGTGATGCGGATGTCGCCGAGCGTGAAGGCCTGGGAATCGAACACGGCGGGCGGGAAGCGCCTGATCTCGGTGCCGAGCAGCGCCGACATCCCGGAATACAGGAACAGCGTCGCGCCGATGGTCACCGTGAGCGACGAGAGCTCGGGTGCGCGCTTCGTCCGGAGCGGCGTCAGGATGACGTAATCGATGGCCGTCGCGACGAGACCGGCGCCGACGGCGCCGAACGGCAGGGCCGCCCCCATCGGCAGACCGAGCGCCCGCGTCGACCAGAGCGCCAGGAATGCGCCCAGCGAGAAGTAGAAGCCGTAGGCGAGGTTGATGATTCCCAGCACGCCGAAGATCAGCGTGAAGCCGATCGCGAAGAGCGAGTAGGTCGCCCCGAGAACGAGGCCGTTGACGAGCTGCTGGGCGAGCATGGGTTACGCTGAGGCGTGTCACTCCCGGGCTGGGCCGCTTGACGCGACACCTTCTCCCTTGCGGGAGAAAGTGGTCTCCGGGCTGGTCCCGGAGATCGGATGAGGGGTAAGGGCCCGACCGCCCCTCATCCGTCGTCGCTACGCGCCGACACCTTCTCCCGCAAGGGGAGAAGGTGGAACGGCGTGGTCGCGCCTATTGCAGCTCCTCGAACTTGCCGTCCTTCATCACGAGCACCACCACGCCCGAGGTGTCGGCCGGGTCGCGCCCTTCCGAGAACGAGAAGGGTCCCATCACGCCCGAGAAGGTGGTCTTGGCGAGCGCGTCGCGGATCTTCTCGGGATCGGCGGCGCCGGCCGCCTCGATCGCCTTCGCGACGATATGGAGCGTGTCGTAGGCCTGGGCGGCGAACTGGTCGGGGTCCTCGCCGTACTTCGCCTTGAAGGCCGACACGAAGGCGCCGTTCACCGGGTCCTTCTTGCCCAGGAACCAGGGGGAGCCGACCAGCGTGCCGTCCGCCGACTTGCCGGCGATGTCGCCGAGCTTCGGCGAGTTGAAGCCGTTGCCGCCGATGAAGAACACCTTCGGGTCGATGCCGAGCTGGCGCGCCTGGAGCTCGATCCCGGCCGCCGCCTCCACGAGGGCGGACACCACGATGGCGTCCGGGTTCAGGGCCTTGATCTTGGTGAGCTGCGCCGAGAAGTCGGTGTCCTTGCCCCCGAAGGTCTCCGTCGCCAGCGTCTCGATCCCGGCCTTGGCGAGCGCATCCTTGAAGACGTCGTAGCCCGACTTCGTGAAGGCGTCGTCGTTGCCGTACATCACGGCCACCTTCTTGATGCCGAACTTCGCCTGCGCCTTCTTGATCGTCACCGGGATGACGTCGCCTTCCGGCAGCGAGGTGCGGAACACGTAAGGTCCCATGGCGGTGATGCCGGCCGCGGTGGTCGAGGTGCCGACGATCGGGATCTTGCGCTCGTTCGCGATCGGGCCGGCCGCGAACATCTCGTTCGACAGCGTCGGCCCGAGGATGAGCGGGACCTTGTCGCGGCCGATGAGCTTGCGGGCCGCGTTCAGGGCCTGGTCCTTGTTGCCGGCCGAATCCTCGTAGGTGATGGCGATCGGGCGGCCGCCCAGGATGCCCTTGCCGTTGACGTCGGCGACCGCGAGGTCGAACCCCTTCTGGATGGCGAGTCCGTAGCGGCTGTTCGGGCCGGTCAGAATCTCGATCGCGCCGATATGGACCGGCTCCTTGGATTGGGCGAAGGCCGCGCCCGCGGCCGCGAGGCCGGCGAAAACCACGGCGGCCCGCGTCAGCGTGTGTCGTGACATGTCTTTTCCTCCCGAATGGCGGGCTCCTAGCACAGGGCCGCCGCCGGACGGAAGGAGAGCGAGGGCCGCCAGCTCCCCTCCGGCTACTAAGAGTGGCCGCCGGCTCTCACGAGGGTCAGCAACGCCCCGAGGACCGCGATCGTCTGCAGTCCCATTGCGCCGAGAACCCATTTCAGGATCTCGGTCTTGCACTCGGCAATCGCTTTCTCGAGATCGACTTTGGTTGCGAGGTCCGCGACGAGGACTTCTTGGGACCGCCGGACAACCCGCGACACAGCCTCCGCCTGCTCATCGCTGAAGCCGGCAGCCTTGAGCTCCTTGGCGACAGCTAGCGTATCGAAAGTAACTACGGCCATGCGCGAGATATGGCGCTGCGCCGCCTGCAAGTCGAGTCCACCGCCGCGTCCTCAATGCCCCCCGCCGAGATAGGCGGCCCGGATCGCCGGGTCCGTCCTGAGCCGGGCGGCCTCGCCGTGGACCCGGATGCGGCCGTTCTCCAGGACATAGCCGTAATCGGCGACGTCGAGGGCCGCCATGGCGAATTGCTCGACGAGCAGCATCGTCACGTTCTCGCCTTTCAGGAGCCGGATGACCCGGAAGACGTCCTCCACGAGCTTCGGCGCGAGGCCCATCGAGGGCTCGTCCAGCAGCAGGATGTCGGGCCGCAGCATCAGCGCGCGGCCCATGGCGAGCATCTGCTGCTCGCCGCCCGACAAGGTGCCGGCGAGCTGTGTCCGACGCTCCTTCAGGCGCGGGAAGATCGAGAAGGCGCGGTCCCGGTCGGCCGCGACGTCCCCCTTCGGGCGCGAGCCGGTGAGGCGCGGGAAGGCGCCGAGCGTCAGGTTGTCCTCGACGGAAAGGGTCGGGAAGACGCGCCGGCCTTCCGGCGAATGGGCAAGGCCGCTCCGGGCCACGGCGAAACTGTCCTGCCCGCCGATCTCCTGCCCGTTCAGCCGGATCGAGCCCGCCGTCGGCCGGACCATGCCGGACAGGGCCCGCATGGTGGTGGTCTTGCCGGCGCCGTTCGAGCCGATCAGCGTCACCACCCGGCCCTTGGCGACGGAAAAGTCGAGGCCGTGCAACACCTCGACCTTGCCGTAGCCGGCCCGGAGGCCCCGGACCTCAAGCATGCGCCGGCTCCGCCGGTCCGGACACGGCCGATCCGAGATAAGCCTCGATCACCTTCGGGTCGCCCTGGACGTCGGCGGCGGCGCCTTCCGCGATCTTGTGTCCGAAATCGAGCACGCTCACCCGGTCGCAGAGCTGCATCACGACGTCCATGTGATGCTCGATCAGGATGACGGTGACACCGGCGTCCCGGATCTTGCGGATGATCGCCGTGAGGTCGGCGATGTCGGGCGCGGTGAGCCCCGCCGCCGGCTCGTCGAGGAGGAGGAGAACCGGGTCCAGCGCCAGCGCACGGCCGATCTCGAGGAGTCGCTGCTTGCCGTAGGGGAGGTTGCGGGCTTCCTCCTGCGCGAAGGCGGAGAGGCCCATGAAGTCGAGGATCGCGGCGGCCCGGGCGCGGGCGCGGCTTTCCTCCCGGCCGCGCCGCGGCAGGGCGAGGATCGCCTCGAACACCGTCGCCCGGAAGGTGTGGTGCAGGCCGACCAGCACGTTCTCGAGCGCGGTCATCTCGCCGAAGAGCTGCACGTTCTGGAAGGTTCGGGCTACGCCGCCGGCCGCGATGCCGGACGGCGTCTGCCCGTCGAGCCGCCGGCCGGCGAGCGCCACGGTGCCGCCCGTCGGCCGGTAGATGCCGGTCAAGACGTTCATCATGGTGGACTTGCCGGAGCCGTTCGGCCCGATGAGCCCGTGGATGGTGCCGGGCCGGACGTCGAGGCTGACGCCCGCCAGCGCCTTCAGGCCGCCGAACTGCATCAGGACGTCGCTCAGCCGCAGAAGCGGGTCGGTCCCCCCGCGTCCCTGCTGCGCGTGGATCGCCTCCGCGGAAGCGGCGGATCCCGGAGAAAGGCCGCCCGCGGCGGCGTGGCGCGGTCGCAGGATCGGCACCTTGGAGCGGAAGAACCCGACGATGCCGTCCGGCAGGTAATAGACGACGAACAGGATCATCAGCCCGAAGATCGTCAGCCGGTAATCCGTCACCTGCTCGAGCCTGTAGACGCCCGGCAGGAACAGGAGGCAGAGCACGACCGGCGGGAGGATCGCGAAACGGTTCTCCGCGCGGCGGACGAAGGCGAGGGCGCCGGCCGCGAGCGCGAGCGCCGCGATGCCCCATGCCATCCACCGGACGAGCGTGATGTCCGCCAGCACGTTCGGCAGCATCACCACCACGGCCGCCCCGATGATCGGGCCGGACCGTGACTTCCGGCCCCCCATGGTGACGGCGAGCAGGAACAGGACGGTCAGCTCGAACACGTAGGTGTTGGGCGAGACGTAGCGCTCAGACCAGGTGAACAGGGATCCGGCGAGCCCGGCGAGCGCGGCCGAGATGACGAAGGCGTAGACCTTGTAGAGGTAGACGGAGACGCCCATGCAGTCGCATGCGATGGGCGAATCGCGGAGCGCCTCGAAGGCCCGGCCGAAGGGCGAGCGCACGATCCGGTTCACGACCAGGATCGTGACGAGCAGCGCCAGGCAGACCAGATAGTAGAACTCCATCCGGCGCCCGGCAGCCCCCCAGGGAGACGGGAGACCGACCAGGCTGAAATCGAGGACCCGCGGCGGCGGCAGCGTGATGCCGAGCGGGCCGTTGGTCAGCGGCGTCAGCTCGTTGATGAGGATCTGGATGATGGTGCCGAAGGCGAGCGTCACCATGGCGAGGTACGGGCCGGTCACCCGCAGCGCCGGCAGCGCCAGCACCGCGCCGAACACGGCCGTGACCCCGATCCCGGCGAGCAGCCCCCACCAGATGCCGAGCTTGAAGTGGAGGAACAGGACGCCCGCCGCGTAGGCGCCGATGCCGAACAGCCCCGCATGGCCGAGGCTGACTTGCCCGGTATAGCCCACCACGATGTCGAGACCGAGGATCAGGATCGCGTAGATCGCGATCACCGTCACGAGGTGGACGTAATAGGAGCTGTCGACGACGAACGGGAAGCCTCCGAGGAACGCCGCGAGGAGCACGGCTCCGAGCCATCCGACGGCGCGCGAGCCGTCGGTGCGGGCGGCCGGGATCGCGGCGGCGGTGGACGCGGTGGCCATCTCAGACCTTCTTGATCGTCGCCCGGCCGAACAGCCCGACCGGCCGGATCGCGAGCACCAGCAGGAGGAGAATGAGGCCCGGAACGTCCTTGTAGCCGGTTGAAATGTAGAAGCCGGTCAGCGTCTCGACGATGCCGAGGATCAGGCCGCCGACGATCACCCCGAGGCCCGATTCGAGGCCGCCGATGATCGCCACCGCGAAGGCCTTCAGCGCCAGAACGGCCCCCATAGTGGCGCCGGTCAGCGTCACGGGCGCGACCAGCACGCCCGCGAAGGCGGCCGTCATGGCGCTGATCGCGTAGGAAAGCGTGATCACCCGGCGCGTGTTGATGCCCATCAGGCCGGCCGCGTCGATGTCGTTGGAGGTCGCCACCACCGCCTTGCCCCAGATCGTGCGGCGATTGAAGAACTCGACGGCCGCCATCATCCCGAGCGCGCCTCCGCAGCTCAACACCTGCAGCAGCATGATGAGGACCCCGCGCAACTGCATCTCATATGCGGCCAAGGAAAAGCGAGAGCAATGGTGGCCATGATCCACCCGTATTCGGACTTGATCTTCACGGCCGGCCGGACGCCCAGGCGCTCCACCACCACGCCGAGGGCGAGGC
>CALMTJ010000339.1:3663-5491 GCA_937872715.1 uncultured Methylobacteriaceae bacterium | reverse complement strand
CGGGCCGGTGCCTCCGTCACGGCCGAGGCCCGGGCGGCCGCCGTGAAGCTGATGGAGACGGCGCGGCCGGCCGGGCCGCCGCCGCCCCGTCGCGAAGCGCCCGCCCGCCGCAAGGTCGCCGGCTGACCCATGGCACGCGCGCGGATCAAGGCGCCGGCCGGCGAGCGGCCGGTCGAGACGCTGACGCCCAGCCAAGCGAAGCGCGAGCACCGAATCCTCGGCGAGACGATTGCCGAACACGACCGGCGCTATTTCACGGAGGACGCGCCGACCGCGACCGATGCCGAGTATGACGGGCTGCGCCGCCGCTACGAGGCCCTGGAGGCAGCCTTCCCGGCGCTCGCGACGGCCGAAAGCCTGACCCGGACGGTCGGCGCGGCGCCCGCGGAGAAGTTTGCCAAGCGCCGTCACGCGGTGCCGATGCTGTCCCTCGGCAAGGCCTATGACGAGGCCGAGGTGGCGGAATTCGTCGCCCGCATCCGGCGCTTTCTGAAGCTCGGCGAAGATGCACCGCTCGCCTTCACGGCCGAGCCGAAGGTCGACGGGCTGTCCCTCGGGCTCCGGTACGAGGGCGGCCGGCTCACGGCCGCGACGACGCGCGGCGACGGCTTCGAGGGCGAGGACGTGACCCCGAACGCCCGCACGGTCGCGGACATCCCGCACGCGCTCGCCGGCCCTGCGCCGGACGTGTTCGAGGTGCGAGGCGAGATCTACCTGACGCATGCGGATTTCGCGGCGATCAACGAGCGCCAGGTCGCGGCCGGCAAGACGCCCATCGCCAATCCCCGCAACGGGGCGGCCGGCAGCCTCCGCCAGCTCGACCCGGCGGTGACGGCGTCACGGCCGCTCCGCTTCTTCGCCTATGCCTGGGGCGAGGCGAGCGCCCTTCCGGCCGGGACGCAGAGCGGGATGGTGGATGCGCTGGCCGGTTTCGGCTTCCCGACGAACCCGCTGACGCGGCTCTGCGGGAATCTCGACGAGATGCTGGACCAGTATCGGCGCATCGAGGGCGAGCGCGCGACGCTCGGCTACGACATCGACGGCGTCGTCTACAAGGTGGACGACCTCGCGCTCCAGGACCGTCTGGGCTTCGTGTCCCGCGAGCCGCGCTGGGCGATCGCGCACAAATACTCGGCCGAGCAGGCCGTGAGCGTGGTCGAGGCGATCGAGATCCAGGTCGGCCGGACGGGCTCGCTGACACCCGTCGCCAAGCTCCGGCCCGTGACAGTCGGCGGCGTCGTGGTCCGCAACGCGACGCTCCACAACGAGGAGGAGATCGGCCGAAAGGACGTGCGGGTCGGCGACACCGTCCGGGTGCAGCGCGCCGGCGACGTGATCCCGCAGGTCCTCGGCGTCGACCTCGACAAGCGCCCGGCGGACGCGACACCGTACCCGTTCCCGACCGAGTGCCCGGTCTGCGGCTCGAGCGCCGTGCGCGAGACGGCGAAGTCCGGCCGGGTGGACGTGGTCCGGCGCTGCACGGGCGGCCTCGTCTGTCCGGCCCAGGCGGTGGAGCGGCTGAAGCATTTCGTGTCCCGCAACGCCTTCGACATCGAGGGGCTCGGGGGGCAGACGATCGAGGAGTTCCACCGGGACGGGCTCGTGACCCGCCCGGGCGACATCTTCACGCTCGCCGGGCGGGACCGGGCGAGCCTCCTGAAGCTGGAGGCGCGCGAGGGATGGGGCCGGCAGAGCGCGCAAAACCTCTTCGACGCGATCGAGGCGCGCCGCTCCATCGGCCTCGACCGGTTCATCTTCGCGCTCGGCATCCGGCATGTCGGCGAGATCAACGCCCGGCTCCTCGCCCGCCATTTCGGCGGCTTCGGCG
>CALMTJ010000339.1:2064-3653 GCA_937872715.1 uncultured Methylobacteriaceae bacterium | reverse complement strand
CCGGTCGAGCTCGCGCAGAACGAGCTGGCAGAGGAGACGGGGCTGCGGGCCGCCGCCGGGGACGAGGCCGCCTCGGCCGAGCTCACCGCGATCGGCGGCATCGGCGAGATCGTGGCGGACGCGCTGGTCGACTTCTTCCGCGAGCCGCATAACGGCGAGATGCTGGACGGCCTCCTGGCCGAGGTCACGCCCGAACCCCTCCCGGCGATCGCGACGGCGTCTCCGGTTGCCGGCAAGACGGTCGTGTTCACGGGCTCGCTCGAACAGATCACCCGCGAGGAGGCGAAGGCCATGGCGGAGCGGCTCGGCGCCAAGGTGGCGGGCTCGGTCTCGGCCAGGACCGACATCCTGGTGGCGGGTCCGGGCGCCGGCTCGAAGCTGAAGAAGGCGGCGGAACTCGGCGTCACGGTGATGGACGAGGACGGCTGGTTCCAGCTCGTCGGCCGGTGACCGGCCGCCCGGACGGGCAGTGGGCGGGCGGCGTCAGCGGTAGCCGGCGGCCTGCAGGTCGAAGAGCTCCGCGTAGCGGCCCCGCGCCGCGACGAGCTCCGCGTGGGAGCCGGATTCGAGGACCTTGCCGTCGGCCAGGACGAAGATGCGGTCCGCCCGCCGCACGGTGGAGAACCGGTGGGAGATCAGGATCGCGGTGCGGTCCGCCGCGAGGTCGCCGAAACGGGCGAACACCTCCGCCTCGGCGCGGGCGTCGAGGGCAGCCGTCGGTTCGTCGAGGATCAGCACGGCGGCGTCCCGCATATAGGCGCGGGCGATCGCGACCTTCTGCCATTCTCCGCCGGAGAGGTCGACGCCGTCCTCGAAGCGCCGGCCGAGCCGCTGGCCGTAGCCGGCCGGGAGCTTCGCCACGACCCCGTCCGCCAGCGCCCGGGAGGCGGCGCGCTCGATCCGGGCGGCGTCCTCCCGGGCCGCGATGCGGCCGATCGCGATGTTCTCGGAGGCCGTGAGGTCGAACCGCACGAAATCCTGGAAGATGATCCCGATCCGTGAGCGCAGCTCGTCCAGGCCGTAATCGCGGAGCTCGCGCCCGTCGAGGAGGATGCGGCCCTCGCTCGGGTCGTAGAGGCGGGCCAGCAGCTTGACGATCGTGGTCTTGCCGGCCCCGTTCTCGCCCACCAGCGCCACGACCTCCCCGGCCCGGATGGCGAGCGAGAGATGCCGGACCGTCCAGCGTTCCTGGCCGGGATAGCGGTAGCCGACATCGTCGAACACGAACCCCTCCCGGACCGGGACCGGGAAGGGGGCCGGCGCCTCCGGCGAGCGGATGCCGGGCGCGATCGCGAAGAAGGAGAACAGGTCGTCCAGGTACTGCGCCTGTCCGGCGAGCTGAGACGCCCCGAGCAGCAGGCCTTCGACGAGGCTCCGGAGCCTCAGGAACGCGCCGGTCAGGAAGGTGAGGTCGCCGATCGTGAGGTCGCCCGCCATCGTGCGGAAGACGATGATGCCGTAGGCGGCGTAATAGGCCAGCGTGCCGAGGCTAGCGAACGCGCCTCCGGAGGCAGCCCGGGCGAGCGAGAGGCGCGTGTTCTCGCGGAGCATGCGATCGGAAAGGGCGCGGAAGCGATCGGACAGGAAGC
>CALMTJ010000339.1:0-2054 GCA_937872715.1 uncultured Methylobacteriaceae bacterium | reverse complement strand
AGCTTGACCTCCTTGGCGCTCTCCGCCCCGGCCCCGAGATAGCGGAGGTAATCGACCTCCCGCCGGTCCGGACTCCTCCGGAAGGCGAGCCGGTAGCCGCGGCGGTTGAAGTGCAGCTCGTTCAGGAAGGCCGGGATGAGGGCGAGAACGAGCAGCGCCACCAGCCAAGGCATGAAGGCCAGCACCGCCAGCGCGAGCGAGACCACGGTGACGAGGTCCTGCCCCTGTCCGAGGAGCTGGCCGACCAGGTTGGACCGCCAGGCGACCTGTCGACGGGCGCGCTCGAGACGGTCCTGGATCTCCGCGTCCTCGAATTGGGCGAGGTCGAGGGTCGCGGCATGGGCCATCAGCCGGAGGGTCGTGGCGTTGCCGGTCATCTCGGCCAGCACCCCGTCGACGAGGCTCGTCGCGCGCCCGAGGAGATCGGACAGGATCGCGAGGCCGAGCTCGATCCCGATCAGGAGGGCGACGTGCCGGAACGCGAGCTCTGCGGGATCGCCGGCCGGCCCGGTCGCCCGGCCGGCCACGACGGCGTCGATCACGAGCTTCGCGACGAAGAGGGCGAGCGCCGGCAGCATGGCACGCACGAGGCGGAGCGCGATGCTCCCCGAGGCAAGGAGAGGGCTCGTCGTCCAGGCGAGACGGAACAGGGCCGGCAGGTGCCGGATCGCCCCGGCCCGGGCCGCGACCGCGCCCGCGAGGCGCTGGAGGATCCGCGAGACGATGATGGCCAACCTCACGCGCGCCGACGCATCGCGTCAACGGATCGTTGACCCTCCGGCGAGGGTTGGGCGACGCGTTCCGCGACGAATCCGGAGATGGCGCGTTTCACCGGCCTGTCGAGGAGATGGCGCGATGAAATTCATCGTCATGGGTCTGAGCACCGATGGGATCGTGGCCTATAATTGCGAGGCGCCGCCCCGGGCCTACGAGAAGGCGGTCGAGCTCGAGGAGGAGCGGCTGGAGAGCGTGCTCGTGATCGAGAACGGACGCCAGTATCGGCCGGCGGAATTCCAGCGGCTCGTGCTTCACGCCGCCCATTGAGGCCGTTCAGAGCGGCCGCGTGGCGGCCGCGAGCCAATCGCGCGTCTCCTCGTCCACCAGCGGCGAGAGCGCGTGCCGCATCCGCTCGTGGTAGCCGTCGATCCAGGCGCGCTCGTCCGGCCGCAGCATGGCGGGCTCGATCAGCGCACGGTCGAACGGCGCGAGCGTCAGCGTCTCGAAGCCCAGCATCGTCCGCTCGCCCGACGGCACGTCCCGCCCCTCCACGAGGATCAGGTTCTCCAACCTGATCCCGTATTGCCCGTTCAGATAGTAGCCCGGCTCGTTCGACAGGATCATGCCGGGCTCCAGCACCGCGTGGCCGAGCTTCGAGATGCGCTGCGGCCCTTCGTGGACGGACAGGTAGCTGCCGACCCCGTGCCCGGTGCCATGGTCGAAATCGAGCCCCGCCTCCCAGAGCGGCCGGCGGGCGAAGGCGTCGATCTGCGCGCCGGACGTGCCCTTCGGGAAGATGGCGGTCGCGATCGCGACGTGGCCGCGCAGCACGCGGGTGTAGCGGTCCCGCATCGCCGCCGAGGGCTCGCCCACGGCGAGCGTACGGGTGATGTCCGTCGTCCCGTCCTCGTATTGGGCGCCCGAATCCACCAGGAACAGCTCGCCCGGCCGCAGGACCCGGTCGGTGGCGCGCGTCACGCGGTAGTGGACGATCGCGCCGTTCGGGCCGGAGCCCGATATGGTCGGGAAGGACACGTCGCGGAGCGCCCCCGTCTCCGTCCGGAACGCTTCGAGCGCTTCGACCGCCTCGATCTCGGTGAGGTCGCCGGAGAGCGATGCGCGTGCGAGCCAGTGGAGGAAGCGGGCATAGGCCGCCCCATCGCGCTCGTGGGCGCTGCGGGTGCCGGAGATCTCGGCCGCGTTCTTGACGGCCTTCATGGGCGTGATCGGATCCGTTCCGATATCGGCTCCGGCGCCGGCCGCCGCACGCCGCTCGGCCAGCGCCGCCGCGGCCGTGCCGGCGTCGAGCCGCACGGTCCGGTCGGCCGCGGCGGCGC
>CALMTJ010000338.1 GCA_937872715.1 uncultured Methylobacteriaceae bacterium | reverse complement strand
ACCCTACCCGGATGCGCGAGGTCGCTGCCGCGACCTGGCCGATCATGATCTCCGACCCCGCCCCCGAGATGGCGGTGTTCGACCGTGGCCGGCGCGCGTCTCCGCGGCCGGCCACGACGTCTCCATCGTAGCCCGACATGTGTCCGATGCCCTGTCCCGGTCGCCGGCCTCTTCGTGCCGTCCGACGGGTGACACCCTGCCCGGCCAGGGGCGTCCGGGGCCTTAAGGGGCAGGGTTAAGCTCCCGTGCGGCCGGGCTTTCCCGCCCCATGTTCAACGGAACCTTGCAGGAGGCGGGTAAGTTCGACCGACCGGAGGACGGCGCCGGCAAACCCGGCTAGGGTTCGGCGGACATGCTCTCCATCGCCGATTCGACCCTGCCCGACATGACGCTCGTGCGCGAGGTGGCGGAGGAGGCGGGTGCGCTTGCGATGCGGTTCTTCCGCTCGGGCCTCGCCACGTCGGCCCGGATCTGGTCGAAGGCCGGCGGCTCGCCCGTGACGGAGGCCGACGTCGCGGTGGACACCTTCCTCAAGGTGCGGCTCAGCCAGATCATGCCGGAGGCGGGCTGGCTGTCGGAGGAAACGGCGGACGCGCCGCATCGCCTCGTCCAGGACCACGTCTGGATCGTCGACCCGATCGACGGGACGCGCGCCTATCTCGGCGGCAGCCACGACTGGTCGGTCGCCATCGCGCTCCTGCGGGAGGAGCGGCCCGTGCTCGGGGTCGTCTACGCGCCGGCGCACGACGCCCTCTACGAGGCCCGGCTCGGACTAGGCGCCCTGCGGAACGGCCAGCCCATCGCCGTGTCGCCCATCTCCGACCTCGGCGAGGCCCGCCTCGCCGGCCCGAAGCCCATGATCGACCGGATCGCGCGCCGCTTCCCGAAGCTCCGGCATCCGCCCCGCATCCCCTCCCTCGCGCTCCGCATCGCCCGGGTGGCTGAAGGCTCGATCGATGCGGGCCTCGTCTCGTCCGACGCGCGCGATTGGGACATCGCCGCGGCCGACCTCATCCTGACGGAGGCGGGAGGGCTGCTCACCGGGCTCGATTCGGCCGCGCCCCGCTATAACCGGCCGGATCCGAGCCATGGCGAGCTCGTCGCGGCGCCGCGCGCATTGCATGAAAGGCTGATCGCCGCCATCACGGGCGCCTGAGATGCGGGGCCGCCCACGCGCCACCTCCTCGGGACGGAGATCCTCGTGAGCGACGGCAAGCAGCTGCTTCACCTCGTCTTCGGCGGCGAGCTCGAGACGCTGGACGGGACGGAGTTCCGCGACCTGTCTAAGCTCGACATCGTCGGTATCTTCCCCGATTACGCCTCCGCCCGATCGGCCTGGAAAGCCAAGGCGCAATCGACGGTCGACAACGCCCAGATGCGCTATTTCGTGGTCCACCTCCACCGCCTGCTGGATCCGGCCGCGACCTGACGGCATGAGCCTCGCCCGGCGCGCCCTGCGGACGCGAGCCGCCCAGGAAACCCTCGGCTACCTCTTCGCCCGCTATCTCGGCCTCGTGCGGCGGACGACCCGCTTCGTGTTCGAGCCGGCCGATCCCTATCCCGAGATCGAGCGGTTGCGGCCGTTCATCGGGGCCATGTGGCATGGGCAGCATTTCATGGCGCCGTTCCTGCGCCGGCCCGCCGATGCCGCCGCGAGCCTCGTGTCGCGCTCTCCCGACGGGGAGTACAACGCGGTCGCGCTCCGGCATCTCGGCATCCGGGCGATCCGCGGCTCGGGGGCGCGCGGCCGCGATCCGCGATCAAAGGGAGGCGCGGCCGCTTTGCGGGCGATGCTCCGGGCGCTGGAGGACGGCGACAACATGTTCCTCACGGCGGACGTGCCGAAGATCGCGCGCCGATGCGGGAGCGGGATCGCCCTCCTCGCCCGGATCTCCGGCCGGCCGGTGATCCCGGTCGCTGTCGCGACGAGCCGGCGCGTGACCTTCGGCAGCTGGGACCGGGCGAGCCTCGGCCTCCCCTTCGGGCGGGGCGCCGTCGTGACCGGGACGCCGATCCTCGTGCCGGCCGGCGCCGACGCGGCCGCCATGGAGGAGGCGCGGCGCGGCATCGAGCGCGAGCTGGACCGCGTCCATGCGCGCGCCTACGGC
>CALMTJ010000337.1:1475-4393 GCA_937872715.1 uncultured Methylobacteriaceae bacterium | reverse complement strand
CGCGCGCGCCGACGCTGCCGGCGATGCCGGTCAGCGGTTCAACGACGCGTCCTCCACCATCCATTTCACAAGCTCGCCGAACGGGAAGCGCGCATGGGCCGCCATCTCGGGCACCAAGGACGTTGCCGTCATCCCGGGCTGCGTGTTGACCTCCAGCACCACGACCTCGCCCGTTCCCCCGGGGGTGTCGTCGTATCGGAAGTCGGTGCGGCTCACGCCGCGGCAGCCCAGTGCTTGATGCGCCGTTAAGGCCAACTCTTGCGCTCTTTGGTAAACATTAGGTTTAAGGTCGGCCGGGAGGACGTGGACCGAACCGCCCTCGGCATATTTCGCGTCGTAATCGTAGAACACGCCCGTCGACGGCAGGATGTCGATGACGGCCAATGCCCGCTCGCCCATGACGGCGCAGGTGAGCTCGCGGCCGGGGATGAAGGTCTCGACCAGGACCTCTTCGCCGAAGGCCCAATCGTCGCGGCCGAGCTCCTGCGGCGCATGGGCACGGTCCTCGCGCACGATGATCACGCCCACCGACGAGCCTTCGCTCACGGGCTTGACCACGTAAGGAGGCGGCAGCGGATGTCCGAGCGCGGCCGCCTTGCGGCTCACCACCACGCCGTCCGGTACCGGGATGCCGGCGGCCCGCATGACCAGCTTGGCCTTCACCTTGTGCATGGCGAGCGCGGAGGCGAGCACGCCCGAATGCGTGTAGGGGATCTGAAGGAGCTCGAGCAGGCCCTGGACCGTGCCGTCCTCGCCGTAGCGGCCGTGGAGGGCATTCAGCACCACGTCCGGCCGCACCGCCTGAAGGACCCGGGCGATGTCCGGCTGGACGTCGATGGGCGTGACCTGGAAGCCGCGCCCGTGCAGCGCGTCGACGCAGGCCTTGCCGGAACTGAGCGACACGGCGCGCTCCGCCGACCATCCGCCCATCAGGACGGCCACGTGTCTGGGCATTCAGATCTCCAGCTGACCCTGCGGGCCTGTCTACGTTCGGGGCGAATATCGCCTCACGCCTGGTCGTCCGTCAGACGCCTGATCTCGAACACGACCTTTGGGCTGACAGGCGTCCTCAACCCGCTCTCGGTTCACGGGAACGAGCTCGACCTCGTCACCCTCGGCGATCCCCAAACCTCCACGATGTCGGGCGGCAGGCCGATTGCGAGGTCATCGTCCCAACGAAACAGCCGCATCGCCACCTCCGCCGTGGTCATTGCCTAGCTACGCGAATGAGGCTGGGCAATCCCTACCCGCTTGATCTCCCATTCCAGCTCCACCCCGCTCGTCTCCCGGACGCGCCGCCGCACCTCCTCGCCGAGCGCCTCGATCTCGGCCGCGCTCGCCGCGCCATGGTTGAGGAGGAAGTTGCAGTGCAGCTCGGAGACTTGCGCGTTGCCGATGCGGAGCCCGCGGCATCCGGCGGCGTCGATCAGCTCCCAGGCCTTGCGGCCGGGCGGGTTCTTGAAGGTGGAGCCGCCGGTGCGGGTGTTCACGGGTTGGGTCGCGGCACGCGCATCCGTGATCGCGCCCATCGCGGCCAGGATCGCTGCCGGATCGCCGGGCCCGCCCTCGAAGACGGCCTCTGTGAAGACGAGATCGTCCGGCGCTCCGCAATGCCGGTAGGTGAAGGCCATGTCGGCTCGTGACAGAACGTGCGCCCTCCCCTGCCGGTCGAGCGCGCGCGCCTCGACCAGGGCGCCAGCCGTCTCCCCGCCATAGGCGCCGCCGTTCATGCGCAGTGCGCCACCCACCGTGCCCGGGATGCCGCGCAGGAAGGCGAGCCCGTCGATGCCGGCCTCCGCCGCCGCCCGGGCCACCTTGACGTCCGGAGCGCCCGCGCCGGCCCGCACCCGCATTCCGTCGACCGTGATCGATGAAAAGCCCCGGCCGAGCCGGATCATGAGGCCCGGCACGCCGCCGTCCCGCACCAGGAGGTTGGAGCCGAGCCCGACCACCAGGACTGGGATGTCGGCCGGGCACGCCGCCAGGAGCGCCGCAAGGTCGGCCTCGTCGGCCGGCCCCGCCAAAACCTCCGCCGGGCCACCGGTGCGAAACCAGGAGAGCGGAGCGAGCGGCGCCTCCGCCTCCAGCGTGCCGCGATGAACGGGCACGGCCTCGCGAAGGTCGGCCGCGAGCGCGCCCCGTTTTCCCCACTCGCGGGTGGAAATCGAGTCGCCCTTAAGGGCGACCGAACGGAGGGCATTGGCCATGAGATGCGACGGCACCGGTCGGGTCCCGTCAAGCGGCTCGGGACGTCTCAGCTTCATCCGGGACCGAGACCAGGATCGGAATCCCGTCGGCGTAGTCCGGATCGGCGAGGGCCGCCTCCGCCGCCATCGGGGCCGGGATGAACTCACCATGCTCCGCCATCAGGCCGATATGGGCGAGAAGTGCTTCCCGGGCGAGGAAAGCGGCTTCGGCCAAGGTTTCGCCCGCCGACACGCAACCCGGAAAGTCGGGAAAGGAGACCCCGAAGTCGCTGGACGCATCCTTGTGCACGATGCCGATGTAATGTCGCATGGCTACCTGAGCCTCACGCCGGCTTGCTTCTCGATGCTTTTCACAGTCCCGATCGGGAGCTCGCGCTTGGGATGCGGGACCGTGACGAAGCCCGGCTTCGTCACGTGCTTAAACTGGTGATGGCTGCCCGTCACGCGCTGAAGGACCCAGCCAGCCTCCGCCAGCTTGCGCAGGACGGTTCGGCTGTTCACTCACGCCGCCGCCTGCTCGCCCAAGCCCGCGAGCTCGCCCGGGAGGGCGTAGGCCCATTGGGTGATGTTGCCGGCGCCCAGGCAGACGACGTAGTCGCCCGGATTCGCCTGGCCGCGGATCAGGCCGGCAAGGTCCTCCGAACGGTCGAGCGCGGTCGCGCTCCGGTGGCCGCGCGACCTGAGGCCGGCGACGAGGCTGTCCCGGTCCGC
>CALMTJ010000337.1:0-1465 GCA_937872715.1 uncultured Methylobacteriaceae bacterium | reverse complement strand
GCGCAGCGCCCGCATCACGCTCTCGCCGCCCGCCATCGCGAACACGCCGGTGTGCACCAGGTTGACCAGCATGTAGCCGAGGCCGAACAGCCATCCGGCGGCGCCGAACGCGTCCGGCACCGCGCGCGCGCCGGGGGCCGCGCGACCTGAGGCCGGCGTCGAGGCTGTCCCGGTCCGCGCCGGGCATCGGCAGCTCGCCCGCGGCGTAGACCGGCGCCACGATGACGGTGTCGGCGTCGTTGAAGCAGGTGCAGAAATCGTCGAACAGCGAGTGGAGGCGGGAATAGCGGTGCGGCTGCACCACGGCGATGACCTGTCCGTCCGTGGAGGCGCGGGCGGCCTTGAGCACGGCCCGGATCTCCACCGGGTGATGGCCGTAATCGTCCACCACCGTGACGCCGTTCCACTCGCCCGTGCGGGTGAAGCGGCGCTTCACGCCCCCGAAGGCGCCGAGCGCCCGCCGGATTGCGTCCGGCGCGACCCCGAGCTCGTGGGCGACCGCGACCGCGGCGGTGGCGTTCAGCGCGTTGTGCGTGCCCGGCATGGGCAGGACGAGGTCCTCCAGCTCGATCCGTATCCCCGGGCGGCGGTCGCGGATCAGCACCCGGAAGCGGTTCTGGCCGCCCTTCGAATCGACGTCGATCAGGCGCACGTCCGCCTGCGGGTTCTCGCCGTAGGTCACGATGCGGCGGTCCTCGATCTTGCCCACCATGTCCTGCACGACCGGATGGTCGATGCACATCACCGCGAATCCGTAGAACGGGATGTTCTCGACGAGCGACCGGAAGGCCGCCTTGATGGCGTCGAAATCGCCGAAATGGTCGAGATGCTCGGGATCGATGTTGGTGACGATGGCGACGTCCGCCGGCAGCTTGAGGAAGGTGCCGTCCGATTCGTCGGCCTCCACCACCATCCAATCGCCCGTGCCCATGCGGGCATTGGTGCCGTAGGCGTTGATGATGCCGCCGTTGATCACGGTCGGGTCGAGGCCGCCCGCGTCGAGGAGCGTGGCGACGAGCGACGTCGTGGTCGTCTTGCCATGCGTGCCGGCGACCGCCACGCAGGATTTGAAGCGCATCAGCTCGGCCAGCATCTCGGCGCGCCGCACCACCGGCAGCCGCCTCTCGCGGGCGGCGGCGAGCTCCGGATTGTTGCGCTTGATGGCGGTCGACACGACCACCACCTCGGCCTCGTCGACGTTCCTCGCTTCATGGCCGATGAAGGTCCGGATGCCCTTCTCGGCGAGGCGGCGGACGTTGTAGTTGTCGGCCGAATCCGAGCCCTGCACCGTGTAGCCGAGATTGTGCATTACCTCCGCGATGCCGGACATGCCGATGCCGCCGACGCCGATGAAGTGGATCGGCCCGAGCTTCGGGGGCAGCTTCATGGCGAGATCTCCTGGACGGTCGCTGTTGCCCCACCCGGGACGGACATCCTGGCGAGGCTGAGGTCGAGGGCGGCGAGG
>CALMTJ010000336.1:16469-16765 GCA_937872715.1 uncultured Methylobacteriaceae bacterium | reverse complement strand
CTCCGCATGGTGGCGCGCTAGTCTCACGGAGGGGACCGCGTCAACGAGGTCCGGGAGAGACGCCCATGTCCTATCGCGCGCCGGTCGCCGACATGCTGTTCGCCATGCGGCACGTGGCGGGTCTCGACCGGGCGATCGGGGAAGGTCTCTACGGCGACCTCTCGTCGGACCTCGTCGAGAGCGTCCTGGACGAGGCCGGGCGCTTCGCCGGGGACGTGATCGCGCCGCTGAACCGGGTCGGCGACGTCAGCGGGCCACCCCTGTCGGACGGCGCCGTGACCATGCCGCCCGGCTGG
>CALMTJ010000336.1:16102-16459 GCA_937872715.1 uncultured Methylobacteriaceae bacterium | reverse complement strand
CGCCCGGCGCGAGCGGCACCACGAGCGTCAGCGGCCCGGGCCAGAAGGCCGCCGCCAATCGGCCGGCATCGCCGTCCAGCACGCCCTCGCGCGCCGCTTCACCGATGCTCGGCAGGTGGGCGATCAGGGGATTGAAGCGCGGGCGCTCCTTGGCGGCGTAGAGCGCCGCGACCGCCTCCGGGCTCCGGGCATCGGCGCCGAGCCCGTAGACGGTCTCCGTCGGGAAGGCGACGAGCCCGCCGGACACGAGAAGGGCCGCGGCCTTCGCCGCGTCGTCCCCGCCGAGGCGCTGCGTCTCCCGCCCGGTGCCCGCCACGATTGACGGCGCTTCGCTCACGTCACATCACTCCGCATGGT
>CALMTJ010000336.1:10714-16092 GCA_937872715.1 uncultured Methylobacteriaceae bacterium | reverse complement strand
GGCTGGAAGGAGGCGTACCGCGCCTGGACGGAGGCGGGCGGGAACGCGCTGCCCGGCCCGGTCGAGCATGGCGGGCAGGTCCTGCCGCTCCTCGTCGCGGCGGCCTGTTCGGAGATGTGGAACTCGGCCGCGCTCGCGTTCGGCCTCGGCCCGCTGCTCACGGTCGGGGCGGTCGAGGCCCTGGACAAGCACGGCGCGCCCGAACTGAAGGAGCGCTACCTCGCGAAGCTCGTCTCGGGCGAATGGACCGGCACCATGAACCTGACGGAGCCTCAGGCCGGCTCCGACCTTTCGGCGCTGCGGACGCGCGCGGAGCGGGCCGGTGACGGCACCTACCGGATCACCGGGACCAAGATCTACATCACCTATGGCGAGCACGACCTTACGGACAACATCATCCATCTCGTCCTGGCGCGCGTCCCGGACGGGCCGCCCGGGACGCGCGGCATCTCGCTCTTCCTCGTCCCGAAGATCCTGCCGGACGGCACCCGCAACGACGTCCGGTGCGCCGGCGTCGAGCACAAGCTCGGCATCCACGCCTCGCCCACCTGCACCATGGCCTACGGCGATCGCGGCGGGGCGACCGGCTGGCTGATCGGGGAGGAGAACCGCGGCCTCGCCTGCATGTTCACCATGATGAACAATGCGCGCCTCAATGTCGGCCTGCAGGGCGTCGCGATCGCCGAGCGGGCGTATCAGGCGGCCCTATCCTATGCCCGGGAACGGCGGCAGGGCCGCTCGGCTTCCGCGTCGTCGGACGGCATGAGCCCGATCATCGAGCATCCGGACATCCGGCGCACGCTCCTCACCATGAAGGCGATGACGGGCGCGGCGCGCGCGATCTGCTACGCGACGGCGGCCTTCCTCGACCGTGCCCGCCTGTCCCCCGATCCCGCCGCGCGGACCGTCGCGGCGGAGCGTGCCTCCCTGCTCACGCCCGTGGCGAAGGCCTTCTCCACAGATATCGGCTCGGAGGTCGCGTCCCTCGGCGTCCAGGTTCACGGCGGGATGGGGTTCGTGGAGGAGACGGGCGCGGCGCAGCACATGCGCGATGCCCGGATCCTCGCGATCTACGAGGGGACGAACGGCATCCAGGCGATCGACCTCGTCACCCGGAAGCTGCCGCTCTCGGGCGGCGCGACCGTCCGGGCGGAGATCGCCGGGATGCGGGCCGTCGCGGCCCGCGCCATGGCGGCGGGCTCACCCGCCCTGGGGGCCACCGCGCCGCGCCTGCGGGAGGCGGTCGGCCTGCTGGATTCCGCGACGAGCGCGCTCCTGTCGCGCATGCGCGGCAACGATCCCGGCGCGGCGCTCGCGGTCGCGACGCCCTTTCTGCGCCTCTTCGGCCTCGTGCGGGGCGGCGCGGCCCTGGCCGAGATGGCGCTCGCGGAGGGGGCCGGTCCGGGCCGGGTGGCGCTGTGCCGCTTCTTCGCCGAGAACCTGCTGATCGCCGCCCGAGGCCTCGGGGAGGAGGTCGCGGCCGGCGGCCTCCCGGACGACGCGCCGCTCGCGCTTGCGGGCTGACGGGGCGGCATCATGATCACCTCGCACCTGCCCGGCGACGGGCATGCCGCCAGCGTGGACCGACGCGCCCTCGACCTCGCCGAGCCGATCCCGGAGGCCGCGATCTGGATCGACCTCGTCGACCCGACCCGGGACGAGGACCGCAAGGTCGAGCGCTTCCTCGGCATCGAGGTCCCGACGCGGGAGGACCAGCGGGACATCGAGCCGTCCGAGATCCTCTACGCGGAGAACGACGCCCGCTATCTCACGACGCGGCTCCTGTGCCGGGCGGAAGAGGACCGCCCGATCCTGACGGGCGTCACCTTCATCCTGAAAGGGCATACGCTCATCACCGTCCGGTACGAGAACCCGAAGGCCTTCGCCATGTTCGCGCAGCGCGCGGCGAAGACGCATGGGCTCGGGCGCACGGGCGAGGAGGTGCTGGCCGGACTGATCGAGACCATCATGGACCGGGCGGCGGACGTCCTGCAGCTCGCCGGCGAGCGCATCGACGACCTGTCGCGGGCGGTCTTCGCCGAGAAGGCCGATCCCGGCACCCGCAATTCCGAGTACCAGGAGACCTTGCGGGCGCTCGGCCGCTGGGGCGACCTCATCTCCAAGCAGAGGGAGAGCCTCGTCTCCATCGAGCGCACGCTCTTGTTCCTGACGGCCAGCTACCGGGCGACGCGCGTGCCGGTCGAGCTGCGCGACCAGATGCGCACCACGCTCCGCGACCTCCAGTCGCTCGAGGAGCATGCCTCCTTCCAGGCGAACAAGATCCAGTTCCTCCTCGACGCCACGCTCGGACTCGTGAACCTCGAGCAGAACAACATCATCAAGCTGTTCTCCGTCATGGCGGTCGTGTTCATGCCGCCGACGCTGATCGCCTCCATCTACGGCATGAACTTCAAGCACATGCCTGAGCTCGACTGGCGCGCCGGCTACCCGCTGGCGCTGGCGCTGATGGTCGTGGCGGCGGTGATGCCCTAGTTCTCCTTCCGCTGGAAACGCTGGCTCTAACCGGCAAGTGGGGTCGACCTGCTCGGAGAGGACCAGGGCGTCATCCTCTTCGAGGCGAGCGCCTCGCGGGTTGGCTGAGTCAGCGTGAACGGTACGGGCCTGCCGATCCCGAGCCCGTCGCGGGTGACGAACAACTTCGCCGGCATGCAGGTCGGCATCGACGGCGGGGTGTTCAACATCGACAACACGGGCTGGAACCTGCATCTCGGGGCGACGGGCGGCGAGGTCTTCGCCGACGGTCGCCAGCAGCTCGGCACGGACACGCGGGGCAATTTCAACGTCCCGTTCGTGGGCGTGTACTCGGCCCTGACCAACGGGCCGTTCTTCTCCGACCTCTACTCGCCGTTCATCCGACGCAGGCGGCACCTCGACATCGAATGAAGATCGCCGAACGGGAAGGTTGGGCCGGCGGATACGGGCCGACCGTCGGACCGCGATCTCCGTCCGCTCGACGTCGGTGATCGACGGAAGGGGATCCGGCTGTCCAGACGATCTCCCGGCAAGCGGTCGTTGGGCTCCCGGCCAGGTCGCGCGAGCCGACGTCGGGCTTTCAGCACGGACGAGAGCCGTCACGCTCCCTCGAGCCCAACGATCGCGATCGCGGCCACGTTCTGGTTCGGCATGCCGCCGAGATTGTGGGAGAGGGCGAAGACCGGGGGAGACCGGCGCTGTCGCGCATCCGCGCGGCCGAGAAGCTGGAGGTAGTTCTCGTAGATCATGCGCAGGCCGGAGGCGCCGATCGGGTGGCCGAAGCATTTCAGGCCGCCGTCGATCTGGCACGGGATGGCGCCGTCCGCATCGAAGACCCCGTCCAGGACGTCCGTCACCGCGCCTCCCTCCGGGCTGATATGCAGGTCCTCCATGGTCACGAGCTCCGTCACCGAGAAGCAGTCGTGCACCTCCAGGAGGCTGATCTGACGGCGGGGATCCTCTATCCCGGCCTCCCGATACGCCCTCCCGGCCGCGATGCGGGTGGTGTGGAAGTAGCTGCCGTCCCATCCCGCTCCCTGCAGCTCCCATCCGTTCGAGACGGAGAGCTGGAGCGCCTTGACGGTGACGAGATCCCTCTTGCCGAGAGCCCTCGCCCGTTCCGGCGTGGTGACGATCGCGCAGGCCGCCCCGTCCGAGACGCCGCAGCAATCGAACAGGCCGAGAGGCTCGGCGATCATCGGCGCGTTCAGGACCGCATCGATGTCGATCGGCTTGCGCAGATGGGCCTTCGGGTTCTTGGCGCCGTTGGCGTGGCTCTTCACGGAGACATGCGCCATCGCCCGCTTCAGATCGTCCCGGGACACGCCGTGGCGAGCCCGGTAGGCGCCCGCGAGCTGGGCGAAGTTCCCGGGAGCGGAGCCCTGGACGCCGACCATGTCGGCCGTCACGCCGCGCGTCCGGGCCGGCAGCCCGCCATAGCCCGTATCCTTCAGCTTCTCGACGCCGACCGCGAGCGCGATGTCGGCGGCGCCGCTCGCCACCGCGTAGACGGCGCCCCGGAACGCCTCCGTGCCGGACGCGCAGAAGTTCTCGACCTTCGTGACCGGGATGTTCGGAAGCCGGAGCGCGATGGATGCGGGCAGGCCCGATGCGCCCGTGTTCACCGAATCCATCGCCACCGACAGCCAGGCCGCGTCGATGTCGCTCGTGTCGATCCCGGCATCGGCAAGCGCCTCGAGATAGGCCTCGACCATGAGCCCGTCGGCATCCGCGTCCCAGCGCTCGCCGAACCTCGCGCAGCCCATGCCCAGGATCGCGACCTTGTCCTTGATGCCCGACGCCATCGTGCCTCTCCCGGCCGGCCTAATGCGCCGGCGCCGCCTTCCAGAAGTATCGGCGGAACCCCCTGACCTCGTCGAACGACTTGATCCTGAACATCATCCGCATCGGCCGGCCGACCTCCACGTCCTCCGGCTCGACGTCGCAGAACTCGGCGTTCATGCGGCCGCCCCCGTCGAAATCGATCATCCCGTAATGGAGCGGCGGGTCGGGCGTATAGCTGAGGCTGTCGGCCGTGAAGGTCAGGATGCGGGCCGGCACGTCGGCGAGGCGGTGGTCCTCCTGCGTGTCGACCGACCGGTCGTTGCCGCCGACCGACATGCGGGTGCGCGGGTACTGCACCGTTCCCGTCACCGTGCAGCGGCCGCCGACGAGGCCGAGCACGGTGCGGCGCTCCCTCCAGAGCGCGGTGAGGGGCTGCTTGAGGTCGAGTTCGGCCCTCATCCCGCGCTCCACGTCGAGCAGCCCCGTCAGGGTGAGGAAGCGCACGTAGTTCGGCTCGGGCCTCCGTCGGGCGAGCCACCCGGACACGCCGAGGCGCGGCCGCCGGGCGGGAGCATCCGTCCTCTCGAACAGCACGGCCTCGCAGCCCGAGCCGAAGGCCGCGACGAGGATGCGTTCGCCCGGCGCCGCGTCCTCCAGGACATGGGCGAGCATGAGGATCGGGTGGGCGGCTCCGGCCTCGCCGACCGTTCCGGCCAAGCCGTCCCGGACGGCGCCGGGCCGGATGCCGCAGGCGCGGGCGACGGCCTCCGGCACGCCCCGCATGGCGCAGGGCAGGACGAAATGGTCGATGTCGGCTCCGGCGAGGCCCGACTTCGCGAGGAGGCCCGAGACCGCTCCCGGCACGATGCGCCCGAAGCCTTCCTCCCGGATCCAGCGCGTCTCCCAGACATAGTCGAACTCGCGCCCCGTCTCCCTGAAGCGGTCGACGAAATCCGCCGATACGGAATGGTCCGCGAGGTGGCGGGCGATGCCGTCATCCGCCGACACGAGGAGCGCCGCCGCCGCGTCGCCGTTCGTGAGCTCGGCCTCCGAGGCGGGCTTCGCGCGCTTCTTCTCCGAGGCGAGGCACAGGACGGGGC
>CALMTJ010000336.1:9907-10704 GCA_937872715.1 uncultured Methylobacteriaceae bacterium | reverse complement strand
GGGCCGGGCGACGCCGCGGCGGACCGGAGCGCCTGGATCAGCGCCGAGAGGCCGGCGCGCTGGCTGCCGCCGAGATCGAGCGTCGCCACCTCGTCCGGCAGGTCGAGCGCCTCCTTCACGATGCCGGCATTCTGCCGCTCGGCGAAGGGCGGCGTGGTCGATGCGAGCAGCACGCCGGCCACGTCGTCGCGTGGGTGGTCGCCGAGCGCGTCGCGGGCAGCCTCGACCGCCATGGTGATCGCGTCCTCGTCCCAGCCCGCGAAGGCGCGCTCGCCCCGGCCGAGCGCCTTCAGGCCGGGCGCGAACCAGCCATGCGCCGCGACCACGGCCGTGCGCTGCAGTCGCGGCCGGGGAATGTAGGCGCCGTAGGCCGTGATGCCGGGCATGGGCGGGTCCTCAATGCCCGACGAAGCGGGGAGGGCGCTTCTCCTGGAAGGCGCGCAGGCCCTCGTCGCCGTCCCGGCTGCGCAGGAGCGCGCCCTGACCGACCGCCTCCCGCTCCAGGACGTCGGCGAAGCCCGCGCTTTCCTGGAGGATGCGCTTCGAGACGCGGAACGCCGCGGTCGGGCCGGCCGCGATCTCGGCCGCGAGCGCGCGGGCGGCCGGCAGGAGCTCGGCTTCCGGCAAGGCCCGGCTGACGAGGCCGAGCTCCGCCGCCTCCCGGCCGGACAGGAGACGCCCCGTGAAGATGAGCTCGCTCGCGCGACGATAGCCGAGCGCCTCGCGAAGCCAGTGATGGACAGCGGAATCGCCGGTTAGACCGAGGTTGCGGAAAGGGCTGCCGATCCTCGCGGTGT
>CALMTJ010000336.1:0-9897 GCA_937872715.1 uncultured Methylobacteriaceae bacterium | reverse complement strand
TGCAGGAACTTCGCGGAGCGCGCGGCCAGGACGATGTCGCAGGCGAAGGCGATGCCGAAGCCGCCACCAAGGCAATGGCCCTGGACGGCCGCGACCGTCGGGACCGGGATCGCCCGGATGGCGGCGAAGAGGGGGTTGATCCGTTCGCGGATCAGCGTCTCGCCGTCGAGGCTCGCGGCGTCCGTAGTCGAGATGTCCCGTCCGGCGCAGAACGAGCGGCCCTCGCCTCGCAGGAGAACGGCGCGAGCCGTGCCGAGGGGCTTCCGGACGAGATCGGTGAAGGCGACGAAATCCGCATCGCTGAGGGCGTTCATCTTCTCGGGGCGGTCGAGCACGAACTCCCGCGTTTCGCCTTCGTCGACCGCGCGGACGATCATGCAGCTTCCTCCCGGCCGCTTGACGCTGAGCTGGCCTGAAAATAGTCCGGACAGCCGTTCGCCTTATCCGCTCGTAGCATGGCGCCTGGGGAGGCTCAACGGGCGAGGTGGATAGGGAGGGAGAGCCGAATGGGACAGGCGCAGGCGCTGCGGGCCGCCGATCCGCGAGATGCGGGCGAGGCCGAGTTCCGCTTCCAGGATCCTCCGGGCCTCCCGGACGAGATCCGGATGCTGCGGGAACAGGTGAGCCGCTTCGTCGACCGGGAGGTGATCCCGTTCGCGGATGCCTGGGAGGCGGACGGGAAGATCCCGCGCGAGGTGTTCCGCCGGATGGGCGCGCTCGGCTTCCTCGGCATGCGCCATCCGGCCGAGTACGGCGGGACCGAGATGGGGCCGCTCGCCTCGATCGTGTTCGCGGAGGAGCTCGGCCGCTCGGGCTACGGGGGCTTCACGTCCTCGACGCTCGTCCATTCGGACATGTCGGCGATCCACATCGCCCATCGGGGCACGCCGGAGCAGAAGGCGACGTACCTGCCGGCCGCGATCGCCGGCGAAAAGGTGTTCGCCATCGCGGTCACGGAGGCGGGCGGCGGTTCGGACGTCGCCCGCATGAGGACCCGCGCCGTCCGGGACGGCGACGAGTGGGTGATCGACGGCTCCAAGATGTTCATCACCAACGCCGTCTAAGGCGACCTGATCATCCTGGCGGCCAGGACCGATCCGGCCGCGAACGGAAGCCGGGGCATCTCGATCTTCATCGTGGAGCGGGACACGCCCGGCCTGACGGTCACGAAGCTGAAGAAACACGGCTGGCTCTGCTCGGACACGGCCGAGATCGGGCTGGAGGGCGTCCGGGTGCCGGCCGGGAACCTCCTCGGGGAAGAGAACCGCGGCTTCTACGGCATCATGGAGACGTTCCAGAACGAGCGCATCTGCATCGGCGGCATCTGCGCGGGCGAGAGCGCGCGCGCGATCGAGCTGACGGTGAATCACGTCAAGAGCCGCGAGGCCTTCGGCGGCTCGCTCTGGGCCCAGCAGGCGGTGCGGCAGAAGCTCGCCTCGCTTGCCGCGCGGGCCGCGGCCGCGCGCCAGCTCGCTTATCACGCGGCGGCCCTGGCCGACGCCGGGCAGGATTGCCTGCGCGAGGTGTCGATGGTGAAGGCGCTGTCGCCGGAGGTGCTGCACGACGTCGTGCACGGCTGCCTCCAGTTCCACGGCGGGACCGGCTACATGCACGGCACCGCGATCGAGCGCATGGTCCGGGACGCCCGCATCCTGACCATCGGCGGCGGGGCGACGGAGGTGATGCTGGAGGAGGTCGCGAAGCGGATGTGAGCGGACGCCTCTTCCGGTGAACAGGCAGGACGCGGCATCCCGATCCGTTCGTCGGACACCACCCTCCTCATCCTGAGGTGCCGACCGTAGGTCGGCCTCGAAGGACGCACAACGATTGCGCGTGCTTCGAGGCCCGCCTTCGGCGGGCACCTCAGCATGACGAACGGGGAGGAAGACGCTCTTGAGACAAGCCGGGTGTGCTATTGCACGGGCTTGTAGCTCAGCGTCGCGAAATCGGCCTGCATGATCTGCAGCCTCGAATCCGTGAAGCGCGAGTTCGGCCCGAAGCCGATCGGCGCCATCACGCCTGTCTCCAGGTCCTTCGTCCTCGCCATCTCGGCGTTGGTGCAGGCCCAGGTGAGCTCGCGTCCGCAGCGCTTTATGGCCTCGATCAGCACGCGGGCGCCGGCATAGCCCGCCATCGTGTAGCGGTTGATGCCCTTGAACTCCGCCTCGGAGACGAGGGGCTTCGCCTTCTCCATGAAAGCCTGGCCGGCCGGGCTGCCGAACGGCTCCACGTAATCGACCGCGTAGAGGCCGTCGGAGGCCGGTCCCATCAGCTTCAGGATGGCCTCGACCCGGCCGGGCCAGAAGATGCCCGTGACCGGCTTGATCGAGAGCTTCTCCATCTCCTTCACCATCGCGATGTTCTCGCTGATGATGCCGCCGGCCAGGAAGACCTCCGCGCCGGATTCCTTGAGCCGGGCCATCTCGGATGAGAAGTCCTGCTGGCCGCGCTTGTAGGTGGCGCTCAGCACGACGTTCAGCTTCTTCTCCTTCTGGACGGTGTCGAACCCGTCCCGCACGGCGACGCCGTAATCGTCGTCCTGGGTGATGATCCCCCATGTCTTGCCGGGGTTCCTGTCGCCGAGATAGCGGACCAGCGCCCGGATGCCGTCCTCGTAGGACGAGCCGACCGCGAACACGTTGGGCCGGGGCGGATCGTAGATCGCCTTCACCGGGCCGACGCTCGCGATCGTCGGGATGCCCGACTTCTCCAGGACCGGCATGGCGGCCACCACCTGCCCGGAGCCGGAATGGCCCGGGATGGCGAACACCTTGTCGACGTCGATCAGCTTGCGGGTGGACTGGAGGGTGCGGGCCGACACGTAGCCGTCGTCGTCCATGACCAGGCGGAGCTTGCGGCCTTTGACGCCGCCCGCGTTGTTCGCCTCCGCGATCGCGACCTTGACGCCCGTCGTGTGCGCGACGCCGAGGAGGGCCGGCGGTCCCGTGAGCGGGATGACGCTGCCGAGCAGGATCTCGGTATCCGTCACGCCCTGCTCCGCCGCGAGCGCTCCGAAGCTCATCGTCCCGGCCGCGCAGGCGAGCGCGGCAGCCGCCAGAGTGTTCCTCATCGTGTCCTCCCTGTTCCGCCGGTCGGTGCCGGCCTTCGAGACGTCAGAAGCGGAGCGGCCAGTGGACCCACAGCCGCCGGATGTCGTGCCAGATCCCCACCAGCCCCCGGGGCTCGAAGCGCAGGAACAGGATGATGACCACCCCGTACAGGATGCTCTTCAGCTCCTGCGCGCCCGTCGAGAAGAGCGCCTCGGCCTCGCTCCCGAACATCGCCAGGGCCGAGCGCGTCAGCTCCGGCAGGAGGGTGACGAAGATCGTCCCGAGGATCGCGCCGAGCGGCGAGCCGAGCCCACCTACGATCAGGATGGCGAGCGCCTCGATCGAGAGCAGGAACGGGAATCCTTCGACGGACACGTAGCTGAGATAGATGCCGTAGAGGGCGCCCGCGATGCCGGTGACGAAGGCGCTCGTCGTGAAGGCGAGCAGCTTGTAGGCGTGCAGGTTCACGCCCATCGCGCGTGCCGCGATGTCGTTGTCGCGGATCGCCACGAAGGCCCGGCCGATCCGGCTCCGGCGCAGATTCAGGGTGCCGAAGAGGGTCAGGATCGCGATCGCGAGGCAGAGATGGGCGAAAGCCTGGTCGGACGCGAAGGACAGGCCGCCGAAGCTCGGCCGCTCCACGGTGATCCCCCGCGCCCCGTTGGTGAGCGGGGCCGCCTCGATGATCAGGTGGCTGACGATGAACGCGAAGGCGAGCGTCGTGATCGCGAGATAGAGGCCGCGGAGCCGGAGCGATGGCGCGCCGACGACGAGGCTGAGCAGCGCCGCCACGCTTCCGGACGCCGCGAAGCCGAGAAGGGGCGGGAGCCCCCATCTGCCGGACACCACCGCGTAGCCGTAGGCGCCCGTGACCAGGAAGCCGACATGGCCAAGCGAGATCAGGCCGGTATAGCCGGTCAGGATGTTCAGCCCGAGCACGCCCGTGACCGTGATCAGGATCGCGGTGAGCAGCGACAGGAGATAGGCGTTCACGAGGTAGGGCGCCGCCGCGAGCGCGATTGCGAGGACGGCGCCCCAGAACCAGACGAGCCGGGAGTCGGTGAGCGCGATCAGCTCCGGATAGGTCTCCTTGAAGGTGCCGCTGCGCATCTCACACCCGCTCGATGTCGCGCTGGCCGAAGAGCCCGAACGGCCGCACCATGAGGATGACGATGATCAGCACGAAGCCCGCGACCTCCTTCGTGCCCGATCCGAGATAGCCGCCGGCGAGGTTCTCGGCCACGCCGATGATGACGCCGCCGAGCCCGGACCCGATCACCGCGTCGAGGCCGCCGAGGATCGTCGCCGGGAAAGATTTCAGGCCGAGCTGGAACATGGTCGGCGACAGGTCGTAGCTGACCGCGAAGAAGATGCCGGCGATGCCCGAGATCACCGCCGAGGCCGCCCAGGCGGCCGCGTGCACCCGGCCGGTCGAGACGCCCATGAGGAGCGCGGTCCTGTCGTCCGCCGCGACGGCCCGCATGGCGATGCCGAATCTCGAGTAGCGGAAGAACAGCGTGAAGCCGGCCAGCATCGCCAGCAGGGTCGCGACGACGGCGATCTGCCCGGTCCGGATCCCGACGGCGCCGGCCCGGACCACGCTGCGGCCGACACCGAGATCGAGCCCGTGCGGGTAGGCGTCCCAGATGAAGTTGATGGATGAGCGCAGGATCACGGCCAGCGCGATGGTCACCATCACGGTCGCGAAGACGGGCTCGCCCAGCATGGGCCGCATCACGACGCGCTCGATCGCGAGCCCGAGCAGGAGCGCGGCGCCGAGCGCGCCGACGGTGACGACGGCCACGTTGCCGGTCAGGTTCGTCTGGATCGTCCAGGCGATGTAGGCGATGATCATGGTGAGCTCGCCCTGCGCGAAGTTCACGAGGCCGGTCGCCTTGTAGATCACCGCGAAACCCATCGCGACGAGGCCGTACACGGCCCCGACCGCGAGGCCGGACAGCGCGAGCTCGAGAAAGAAGCGCATCAGGCGGCGGCCTCCTCGCCGTAGATGAGGTCGAGCTCGCGCCCGAACTTCTTCTCGATCATCGCCCGCCGGACCTTCTGGGTCGCGGTGAGCTCGCCGTCGTCGTGGTCGAGCTCCTTGTCCAGGATGACGAAGCGGCGCACGTTCTCGACGCGCGCGAAGCGCTTGTTGGTCTCGTCCACGATGCCCTGCACGAGTTCGCGGACCTCCGGCAGGGTCGCGAGCGAGCGGTAGTTCGTGTAGGCGAGATCGCGCGACTCGGCCCAGCGGCCGACATTGTCGTAATCCACCTGGATCAGCGCGCCCACGAACTTCCGGGCCTCCCCGACCACGATCGCCTCCTTGACGTAGTCGGAATCCTTCAGCGCGTTCTCGATCTCGGACGGGGCGATGTTCTTGCCGCCCGCCGTGATGATGATCGCCTTCTTGCGGTCCACGACGGTCAGCTCGCCGTTGTCCAGGACGTCGACGATGTCGCCGCTCTTCAACCAGCCGTCGGCCGTCACCGCCTCGGCGGTGGCCTTCGGGTCGTCGTAATAGCCCTTGAAGACGCTCGCGCCCCGGATGAGGATCTCGCCGTCGGCGGCCCTCAGCCACTCGGCGCCCCGGATCGGCAGCCCGCATCCGCCGAGCCGGCGATGCCTGTCGTCCTGGATGAACACGACGCCGCCCGATTCCGTCAGCCCGTACCCTTGCGAGGTCGGCAGGCCGATGATGTCGAAGAAGCGCAGCGTCTCGGCCGACACGGAGGCGCCGGCGCAGAGGCGGTGGCGCGAGCGGTCGAGCCCGAGATAGCGCTGCACGTTCCGGAACAACGCCCAGTACAGGACGACGAAGAGGAGCCGGTCCGCGGCCCCCATCCTCCCGTTCGCCGCCTGCCTCCGGTCGGAGATGCCGCGCCCGGCCGCCATCATGCGGCCGACGAGGGCCTGCCGGAACCGCCCCGTCTCGCCGAGCCGGAAGGAGAAGTTCTGCTTCAGCTTCTCGTAGATGCGCGGCACGCCGATGAAGAAGGTCGGCGCGATCTCCCGGATGTTGCCTGCGACCGTGTCGACCGATTCGGCGAAGCTCACCTCGCCGTCCAGCACGAGCTGCATCACCATCGTGTAGCAGCGCTCGGCGAAGTGGCAGAGCGGCAGGTAGCTGACGGCCCGGAAGGGGTGGCCGGCCATGCCGATCGCCTCGCCATAGGCGCTGGCCGAGGCGACGAAGTTGCGGTGGGACAGCATCGCGCCCTTCGGCGGGCCGGTGGTGCCGGAGGTGTACACGATGATGCAGGTCTCGTCGGGGCTCGCTCCGTCGATCAGACCGCGCAGGCGCGCCTCGGCGTCGGGCTCGCCGTCGCGGAAGCGGGCGCCGCGCTCGCACAAAGCCTCGAAGGACATGAGGCTCGCCTGCCCGTAGCGGGCGAGGCCCTTCATGTCCGTGCAGATCACGGCCTCGACGGCCGGCAGGCCGCCGCCCTTCGCCATCGCGTCGTAGACCTTGTCCGTCTGCTCCTGGTCGCCGGCGAACACCGCGCGCGCCCCGCAATGGGCGACGATATATTGAAGCTCCGGCCAAGGGTTCGTCGGGTAGATGCCGACCACGACCGCGCCGATCATCTGGGCGCCGAGATCGGCGTAGAACCATTCCGGCGTGTTCTCGCTCGCGACCGCGATCCTGTCGCTCGGCCGGATGCCGAGCGACAGCAGCCCCTGCGCGACGAGGCAGGCGCGCTCGTGGTAGTGGCGCCACGTGTAGCGCTTCCAGATGCCGTGCTCCTTCTCGCGGAGCGCGAGCCCGTCCGGATGGGCGAGCGCGCGCGCCTTGAGGAGGCGCGGCAGGGTCGTGCCGCCCGAATGCAGCGCCGCAGCGAGCTCCTCCGCGCCCGCCGGTAAGCCGGCCGGCGAGGCGGTCGTCCCGTTCGCCACGGCTCGCAGGGCCGGCGCCCGAAGCGCGTCAGCCGACATGGGCGGCCGCCTCCCCGCGCGCCGGTTCCGCCCGCCCGTGCTTCGATCCGAGATAGGCCTCGAGCACGGCCGGGTCGGACCGCACCTCGTCCGGTGTGCCGCCCGCGATCTTCTCCCCGAAATTGAGGACGTGCACGCGGTCGGAGATGTCCATGACGATGCGCATGTCGTGTTCGATCATGAGGATGGTGATGCCGAGCTGATCGCGGATGTCGAGGATGAAGCGGGCGATGTCCTCCGTCTCCTCGCGGTTCATCCCGGACACCATCTCGTCCAGGAGAAGGAGCTTCGGGTCGGAGGCGAGCGCCCGGCCGAGCTCCACGCGCTTCTGCTGCCCGTAGGAGAGGGTGCCGACGACGGCGTCGCGGATGTGCTCGATCTCCAGGAACTCGATGATCTCCTCGATCCGCCGCCGGGCCGCGATCTCCTCGCGGCGGGTGCGGCCGAGATGGAGCACGGCGTCGAACACGGTCGAGCGCAGGTGCACGTGGCGGCCGGTCAGCATGTTCTCGGCCACCGTGCCGTGCTTGAACAGCGCGAGGTTCTGGAAGGTGCGGCCGATCCCGATCCCGGCGAAATGCCAAGGCCGGATTTCCCTGAGGTCCCGTCCCGCGAAGACGAGCCGCCCGGCCGACGGCGGCAGCACGCCCGAGATCAGGTTGAACAGCGTCGTCTTGCCGGCCCCGTTCGGGCCGATGACGCTGCAGATCTCGCCCTCCGCGACATCGAGATCGACGCCGCTCACGGCCTTCAGGCCGCCGAACGTCTTGGAGAGGCCCTGGACGGACAGGAGAACCGTCACGAGAGCCACCTCTTGCGGCGCTTGTAGTGCTTGACGTCCCGCAGGCTCTTCTCGCCTTCGCGGGACACGCCGAGGTAGAACTCGCGCACGTCCTCGTTGCCGGCGAGGCGGTCCGCCGGGCCGTCGAGCACCACGCGCCCGTTCTCCAGGATGTACCCGTGATCGGCGACGTCGAGCGCGCGCTGCGCGTTCTGCTCGACGAGCAGAACGGTCAATCCGAACTCGTCCCGCAGGCGGGCGATCACTCCGTAGATGCGGTCGATGACGAGCGGTGCGAGCCCGAGGGACGGCTCGTCCAGCGCCAGCACCACGGGCTCGCTCATGAGAGCCCGCCCGATCGCCAGCATCTGCTGCTCGCCCCCGGACATGTAGCCCGCGACCTGCCCGCGCCGTTCGGCGAGGCGCGGAAACAGTTCGAAGACGCGCTCCAGCTTGGCGCGCGCGGACGAGCCGGACTTCGTGAAGCCGCCCATCGCCAGGTTCTCGTCGACGGTCAGCGCCGCGAAGACCCGCCGCCCCTCCGGCACCTGCACGATGCCGGAGCGCACGAGCTCGTCCGGCGCGAGCGCCTGGATTTCGGCTCCGCGGAAGCGGATCGATCCACCTTCCAGGACGCCTTCCTCCGTGTAGAGGAGGCCCGACATCGCCTTCAGCAGCGTCGACTTGCCGGCCCCGTTCGAGCCGAGGAGCGCGACCACGCCCCGCTCGGGCACGCTGAGGCTCACGTCCCGCACGGCTTCGATCGCCTTGTCGTACACGACCCGCACGTTGCGGAACTCGAGGAGCGGGGCCGGGGCCGCGGACGGCACGGGCTGTCCCCGCGAGGGGAGACCGGCCGCGATCACGATGCGAGCCGCGCGTGCTGCGGCCGGCCGGCCAGGATCGCGTCCGTCACGAGCTTCGCCGTCTCGGCGCAGGCCTGCGTGCCGCCGTTGCCGTAGACCTTCACGGCGTCGCCGACGCACCAGAGACCCTCGATCCCGGTCTCGCGCGGCAGGTCGTAACCGGCGCAGGAGCGCTGCGCCGGCCAATCGTCCCGCATGACCCGGACGGACAGGATGCGGGCTCTCGCGTCGAAGTCCGGGAACTGCTCGCGCAGGTCGGCCATCGAGGCCGCGATCTCGGCGGCCTCGTCGAAGGGGCCGAGCGCCGGCTTCGGCACGGCGTAAGCGACGTAGAGGTGCCAGCCGGAAGGCGCGAGCTCCGGGCAGGTCGCCGACAGGTTCGCCATGTTGCAGAGCCTGCGGGTCTTGCCGAAGGTCACGATGCCCGGATGGGCCAGGATCGGCTCGCGGCTCGCGATGTTGATCACGATGTTGGCGGCGGGCTTGAGGACGTCGCGGGTCGCATGCGCGTAGGACGGCGGAAAGGCGGCCTCCCCGGCGAGCGCCACCGTCGCCTTCGGGCCGGCATTGCTGATCACGGTGTCGCTCCGCAGCTCGACCGTTTCGCCGTTCCGGCGCAGCTCGACGCCGGCCACGCGGCCGTTCTCGACGATGATGCGGGTCGCGAGCGAGTTCAGCCAGACCTCGCCGCCGTGCCGCCGGACGGCCTCGCCGAGGCTGTTCCAGATTCCGACCGTGCCGGAAGGCGAGAAGCCGAAGCGCTTGAACGCGCCCTTGGAGGTGAAATAGGTCAGGAAGGCGCGGGCCGGGAGCTCGTCCGCGTTGGCCGCGAAGATCGCCGCGCACAGGTTGCGGAAGAGCGCGTGGACGGTCTCGTTGCGGGTGTAGGCGGAGAGCCAATCGGTCGTGGATTGCCGTCCGTCCGGCAGGTTGCCGGCGCGCGCTTCCGCCATCCTGTCCAGCACCTTGGCGGCGCTCTTCGTGATCTGGCCGAGGAGGAGGCCCCACCCGCCACGGCCGACATCCACGATCTTGCCGTCGAGAAAGAAGGAGGCGGCCGGCTTCGGCTCGCGGATGTCGAGAGGAGCGCCGACCAGCCGGAACGTCTCCTCGAACACGCCGCCGAGCTCGATCGCGATCGCCCCGACATTGACGGTGAAGCCCTCGATGATCTCGCTCGTCGCCCGCCCGCCGAGCCGGTCGTGGTCGTCGACGAGGATCGTGCGAAGGCCGGCATGGGACAGGCGTGCGGCCGCGCAGAGCC
>CALMTJ010000335.1 GCA_937872715.1 uncultured Methylobacteriaceae bacterium | reverse complement strand
CCGCGCCGGGGGGGGGGCGAGGGCGGAGAGCGGACCGTTCCAGGCTGCCGCTGGCCGGCAGCCACCCCCACCCCGGATCGCGCCTCCGGCGCGACTCGGCCCTCCCCGCAAGGGGGAGGGAGGGAGCACGTCGATGGCCGTAAGCGCAACGTCCTCGGACCTCGTCCGCTCGGACGATTCGGAGGGCATGGCCTATCTGGAGCGGCTGCCGCGTCGGGTCGTCACGACCTACATCCCGCTCGCCATTATCGTCGTGGTGCTTCTGTTCCCGTTCTACTGGATGGTGCTGACCGCCATCAAGCCGGACGAGCAGCTGATCGATCTCGACCATTACAACCCGTTCTTCGTCACCCGTCCGACGCTGAAGCACATCAACAAGCTCCTCTTCGAGACCCAGTATCCGCGCTGGCTCTGGAACACGATGTACGTGTCGGTCGCCGCGACCCTCCTGTCGCTCTTCGCCAGCGTGCTGGCCGCCTACGCGATCGTGCGCATCCGGTTTCGGGGCGCGACCGCGATCGGCGCCGCGATCTTCCTGGCCTACCTGGTCCCGCCCTCCATCCTGTTCATCCCGCTCGCGACCATCATCCAGGCCTATGGGCTGTTCGATTCGCCGCTGGCGCTGATCCTCGCCTACCCGACGATCCTGATCCCGTTCTCGACCTGGCTCCTGATGGGCTATTTCAAGACGATCCCGTTCGAGCTGGAGGAATGCGCGCTCATCGACGGCGCCTCGCGCTGGCAGATCCTGACGAAGATCATCCTGCCGCTCGCGGTACCGGGCCTGATCTCGGCCGCGATCTTCTCGCTCACGCTGTGCTGGAACGAGTTCATCTACGCGCTGACCTTCCTGTCCTCGACGGGGAACAAGACGGTGCCGGTCGCGATCGTGTCCGAATTCGTGGACGGCGACATCTACCGCTGGGGCTCGCTGATGGCGGGCGCCCTGGTCGGCTCGCTGCCGCTCGTGATCCTGTATTCCTTCTTCGTGGATTACTACGTGTCCGCGCTCACCGGGGCGGTGAAGGAGTGATCCGCGGCCCGGGCCACCGGGCGCCGCCCCGGCCCCACGGCCGGCCGATCGCGTCCGCCCATCCTGAACGCGGCCCGGACGGGATCGCACCGGCAGGGTGACGGCGAGACGGCCGGCCTTCCGAGAGCTCCTCTGACTGGATCGCCGGGGTCGAGCTGCGTCCGCCCGGTTCTCGTCCGGATCGTGTCACTCGCTTCGCCTCGCGTCGGCGCAAGGCCGCCACCGGAGCTTGACGGAGCCGGACCGGGAAGGCACGCCCTCTCCCATCCTGCAATCGCACCCGGCCGGGGCCGGGGGAGGACACGAGATGGCCGCTGACGTCGCGGAGACCGGGGTCGCGGCCGAAGAGCTGAAGCAGTTCGTCGAACGCATCGAGCGGCTCGAGGAGGAGAAGGCCGGCATCGCGGGCGACATCAAGGACGTGTTCGCCGAGATGAAGGGCCGGGGCTTCGACACGAAGGCGGTCCGGTCCATCCTGCGCATCCGCAAGAAGGACCATGCCGAGCGCCAGGAGGAGGAGGCCATGCTCGAGCTCTACATGCAGGCGCTCGGGATGGCGTGAGGTGGCCGGGAGGCCGCCCCGCCGCGCCGTCGTCTCCGGCGCGTCGCGCGGCATCGGGCGGGCGATCTCCGTCGCCCTGTCCGGCCCGGGCGCGTCGCTCCTGCTGATCGGCCGGGACGAGGCGGCTCTGGGCGAGACCGCCTCCCTGTGCCGGGCGCGGGGCGCGACGACGGAGCTCGTGGCGCTCGACGTGCGGGACGAGGCCGGGCTTCGCGGCCGCCTCCTCGACCTCGACCGGCGCGGGCCGGTCGAGCTCGTGGTGGCGAATGCCGGCATCGCCCTGCCGGCCGGGGACCTCGCGGCGAACGAGGCCGCGACCCGGGAGGAGGTCGCCGTGAACCTCTCGGGCGCGCTCAACACGGCCTTGCCGCTCCTGCCCGCCATGGCGGCGCGCGGGCGCGGGCAGGTCGCGCTTGCGCAGGCCGTGTTGCCGCGCCGTCGCGGC
>CALMTJ010000334.1 GCA_937872715.1 uncultured Methylobacteriaceae bacterium | reverse complement strand
CTCACGATCTGACGGCGCCGGAGACCCGGCCGCCGTCAGATCGTGAGCGTTCCGGCCTTGGCGGCGGCGTAGCGGGCTGCGATCCTGTCCCAGGACACGACGTTCCACCAGGCTTTGAGGTAGTCGGGACGACGATTATTGTATTTCAGGTAATAGGCGTGTTCCCACACGTCGTTGCCGAACAGGACCCGCAGCCCTCCCATGAGCGGGGTGTCCTGGTTGGGCCTGCTCGTCAGCGCGAGCTTTCCCGTCGGCTCGACCGTGACGAAGACCCAGCCGGACCCGAACAGGCGGGCGCCCGCCGCGTTGAACTCCTCCATCATCCTGGCCGGTCCGCCGAGGTCGCGGTCGATGGCGGCCCGCAGGTCGCCGGTCGGCTCTCCCCCGCTGCCGCCCATGATCTGCCAGAACATCGTGTGGTTCGCGTGCCCGCCGGCATTGTTCCGGACTGCTGTCCGGATCGTTTCCGGCAGGTCGCCCAGCCTCGTCAGCAGGTCCTGCAGCGGCAGCTTCGCCGCCTCGCCCGCGTCCTTCAGGGCGGCGTTCAGGTTCGCCACGTAGGCGGCATGGTGACGGTCGTGGTGGAGCTGCATCGTCTGCGCATCGATATGCGGCTCGTTCCGGTCGGCCGGATAGGGCAGAGGATCCAGCAGGTACGGTCCCGAAGCGCCTTGGCTCCACGCGGCACGAAGGCCGGCCGCGGCTCCGACCGCGACCGTCCCGGCCATCAGGGTTCGGCGGCTGAGACTCATCGTCTTCTCCTCGACGTTTCGCAGGACGAGCTCGGCCCGCGCCCTCGGTGATCCAGGTCGGCGAGCGCTGGCGGAGACGGAGGGATTCGAACCCTCGAAGCCCCTTTCGGGGCTTGCTCATTTAGCAAACGAGTGCCTTCAGCCGCTCGGCCACGTCTCCTCGCGGCCGGTTCCTCGCACGAGGCTCGCCGTGTCGTCAACGAATGCGCTCCGGCTTGCCCTCGCGGTCGAGGCCAACTAGCCAACCCGGGTGGTGGGCGGCGTCGCGCGAGCGATCGTGCGGCCGCGGGGTTCGGGCATGAGCGATTTCGAGGTCGACCTCTTCGTCATAGGGGGCGGCTCGGGCGGCGTCAGGGCGGCTCGCGTCGCGGCCGGGCATGGCGCGCGCGTGGCCGTGGCCGAGGAATACCGGCTCGGCGGCACCTGCGTGATCCGGGGCTGCGTGCCGAAGAAGCTGATGGTCTATGCCGGCCGGTTCCCGGACGAGTTCGCGGACGGGGCGGGCTTCGGCTGGACGGTCGAGAACCCGCGGTTCGACTGGACGGTCCTGCAGGCGAACCGCGACCGCGAGGTGGCGCGGCTCGAAAGCATCTATCGCGGGCTCCTCGACGGGTCGAAGGTCACGACCTTCGACGAGAGAGCCGTCATCGATGGTCCACACGCCGTCCGCCTGCCGTCCTCGGGCCGCCTCGTGCGGGCGGGCCGGATCCTGGTCGCGGTCGGGGCGACGCCCGTGCTCGAACCGCCGATCCCGGGCGGGGAGCTCGCCATCACGTCCGACGGGGTGTTCGAACTCGACCACCTGCCGGGCCGCATCCTGGTCGTCGGGGGCGGCTACATCGCGGTGGAGTTCGCCGGCATCTTCGCGGGCCTCGGCTCCCGGACCACGCTTCTCCATCGCGGCGAGAAGCTGCTCCGCGGCTTCGACGAGGACCTGCGGGATGCGCTCTGTGCGGCCTACAGGGAGCGCGGGATCGCGCTCGAGCTCGGCAACACGCTGTCGAAGGTGGAGCGTCGGGACGGGGCGCTGGCGGCGACGCTCGCGGACGGCAGGTCGATCGAGGCGGACACGATCCTGGTCGCGACCGGCCGGCGGCCGAACACGCGCGGGCTCGGGCTCGAGACGGTCGGCGTCGCCACGGACGAGGTCGGCGCCGTGCCGGTTGACCCCTATTCGTGCACGGCTTGCCCGTCCGTCTACGCGGTCGGAGACGTCACCAATCGGGCGAACCTCACGCCGATCGCCATCCGGGAGGGCCACGCCTTCGCGGATACCGTGTTCGGCGGCCGCCCGACGGCCGTGCAGCATGACCTGATCCCGACAGCGGTGTTCTCCACGCCCGAGATCGGCACCGTCGGGCTCGGCGAGGAAGCGGCTCGCCTCCGCCACGGCGACGACGTCGTGATCTTCAAGGCGAGCTTCCGGCCGATGAAGGCGACCCTCTCCGGCCGCGACGAGCGCACCTTCATGAAGCTCGTCGTGCAGGGCTCGACCGACCGGGTCCTGGGCGTCCACGTCGTCGGCCACGATGCCGGCGAGATCATCCAGATGGCCGGGATCGCGCTCACGATGGGAGCGACGAAGGCCGATTTCGACCGGACGGTCGCCGTGCATCCGACGGCGTCCGAGGAATTCGTGACCATGCGGACGCCCTTCGTGGTGAAGACGCCCGTGGCGGTCGGCTGAGGGAACGACATGGCGCTCATCACCTACCTGACCACGATCCGCTTCGGCGCAGGCGTGCTGGCCGAGATCGCCGACGACCTGCCGGCGCTCGGCATCACGCGGC
>CALMTJ010000333.1 GCA_937872715.1 uncultured Methylobacteriaceae bacterium | reverse complement strand
GCTTCGCTCCGCTCGCAAGCACGGATCCGGGAATTGCCGGCGTTCCCTCAGGCCGGCCGCGGCGCGGCGCGGGCGACGAGCTGGGCGTTGGTGCGCTCGAGGCGGCTCGCGAGCTCCCGCATGACGGCGATGGACATCTGCGGGAACTGGGTCAGGAGCTCGAGGAAGACGCGCTTGTCGATGCGCAAGGCGGACGAAGGCTCGGAGGCGACGACCGTCGCGGAGCGCGGCGTGTCGGACAGGATGCCCATCTCGCCCACGATGGCGTTGCGGCCGAGTTCGGCCACCTTCACCTCGCCGCCCGGATTGGCGAGGACGACCTCCGCCCGCCCGTCGAGGATCACGTAGGCGGCGTCGGACGCATCGCCCTGCGCGAAGAAGCGCTGCCCGACGGAGAAGTGGATGCGCTCGGAGGTGAAGGCCAGGAGCTTGAGCCGGGACGGCTCGATATCCCGGAACATCGGCACCTGCCGCAGCGACTGAACCTCGTTGTCGAGCGTCATGTGAGCCCCTCCCCGATCATTCCGCCGCGGCGGCGGCAGGCATCGCCCCGGCATGGTCGGCCCGGCGGTCCTCGAAGCTGACGCCGCGGCCCTGGAATCTCACGACGACGTCGAACAGGTCCGCCTGCCGGTCGTTCGCCAGCGTCACCGCGAGCGTGCGGCCGGCGGTCGCCTCCTGGAGGAGGCGGATGACCGGCCCGACGCGCCCCTCGTTGAACGGCGCCAGCGCCCCGTCCACCACCATGACGTCCGGGCGCTTCACGAGGCAGCGAACGAGGCTCACGCTCGCCCGCTGCGAGGCCGTGAGGAGGCGGCCGGCCGGCCCGACCTGATGGTCGAGTCCGACCCGCTCGATGTCCTCCCGGAGCGCGAACTCGTCGATCACGAGGGCGCCCACCGCCCTCACCCGCTCGCGCGCGTCGGCGACGCTCTCGTTCACTCGGCCGAACAGGAGGTTGTCCCGCACCGGGGCGGCCGTGTTCACGCGGTCCGGCTCGTGGAAGCTCACCTCGGCATTCGCCTGCCGGGACAGCATGGCCCGGACCTCCCGGCGCCCCGCGAGGAGCTGGCCCTGCAGCGCCTCGTCGATGAGGCCGAGGCGGTGGCGCGGCTCGACATAGGGGAGCGTGAGGGCCAGCAGCCGGTCGCGGTCCTCCCGGGTCGGCCCCCCGCGCCCCCTGATCCCGAAGCGCTTCACGATCGCCTCGTAATCGGCGAGCTCCTCGTGGTGCACGAAGGAGAATTGCTCGAAGAGCGGATGGCCCGCCGGCAGCCCCCGGAAGATGTCCGTCATCGTCTCGGCGACGCGGGCGCCCATGTCGACCAGCGCCGTCGTGAGCTTCGCCTTCTCCAGCGCCTCGCGGAAGCCCGGATGGGTGGCGAGCGCCCGCCCGACGAGGTCCGGGGAGGTCGGGACCCCGAACAGGAGGTTCTCCGCGACCGTCGCCTGCGTGTTGAACCCCTCGGGATCGAACGGCTCGACGAGGTTCGCCATCCCGTCCTCGCGGAGCTTGTCGCGCAGGCGGTGACGTGCCTCCACGATCCGTTCGGCGAGCTTCGGGTTGCGCGTCGGGTCGATCATGCCGAGCTGCCCGAAACGGTAGAGGTCCTCCTCCATCCCGATCCGCTTCAGGTAATCGACGAGCAGGCCGTCGAGCTCGTCCGGCCCGGACGCTCCCGAGGTCTCGAGATCGATCCAGCTCGCCCGGACGTCGTCCAGCGGGTTGCCGGTCCGTTCCGCTTCCGCGATCCGGATCGCCTCGTCGGCATCCCGCTCCGTCGCCGTCTGGGGCGAGCGGCGAAGCCCGTACAGGATGTTGTCGCGCAGGCTCGCGGGGAACAGGATCGGCTCGACGCCGGCATAGGCGAAGCGGTGGCCGACGAGCCCGGACGGAAGCTGTCCGAGCTCGTCGTCGCCGAGCTTGATCTCGCCCGAATACTCGACCGGGCGGCGCGCCAGGATGCGGGCGAAGGTCCCGGCCGCGACCCCGCCATCCGAGACGAGGCCGATGCTGGCCGGCAGCTCGACCGTTCCGCTCACCCCCGACATCATCGCCGTGCCGTGCGGATCGTTCGCGGAGAGGCCCGAAACCTGCAGCGGCCCGCCGACATGCCGGTCGGGATCGCCCGCGATCCCCTCGCCCGGCGGGAGGAGCTTGTCGGCCGCGAAATAGGCGACCACCTGGTCGTACTTCACCTGCACGTCCAGGCGCTGCTGGTCCCAATCGATGAGCTCCTTCAAGGGAGGCGGCAACTCGCGATAGGCCGCGATGACGGCCACGAGCTGCCCGATATCCAGCCGCCCCTGGAGGGCGAAATAGCCGCCGAACGCGTAGAAGAAGAACGGCGTCATCTGCGCCAGGAGGTTGTTCAGGAATTTGACGACGAACTTGCGCTTGTAGATCTTGAACCGGATATCGAAGAGCTCGAACAGCCGGTGCCCGATCTCCGCCCGCTCCCAGCGGCCGGTGTCGTGGACATGCACCGCCTCCATGCCGTCGATCACCTCGCCCACCCGGCCCGCGAGGCGCCGCGACGCGATCTGCCGCTTGCGGCCGAGCCGCAGCAATTCCCGCCTCATCCGCGGGATGACGAGGAACTGGATCCCGACCACGCCCGCGGCCGTCATCCCGAGCCACATGCTTTGGAGGAGGATGAAGAGAAGCGCGGTCGCGGCCTGGGTGCCGAGGAAGACGGGCTGGATGAAGGCGTCGCCGATGAAACCTCCGATCGGCTCCACCTCGTCCTTGATGATGGTGGCGGCCTCCGACGACTTCACCGTCCGCATCGTCTCGGGCGTGAAGCGGAGGGCGAGGCTGAAGAGCTCGAAGCGCATGCGCCGCATCATGCGCTCGCCCAGCGCCCCCTTCTCCACGTTGATCCAGTACTTGAACCACCCGTTCACGAGGACGAAGAACAGGAACAGGAGCGAGAGGCCGAACAAGAGCTCGAGCCGCCCCACCTGGAAACCGCTGAAGATCTGGACCTTGCCGCCGCCGAGGAGGGCCGGCCAGCTGAGGGAGAAGTCGAGGAAGCTCGCCGTCTGCCTTCCCTGCTCGAAGGCGCGTCCCTGGATGGCCTCGTTCACGATCTTCCGCGGAAGATCGAGCGAGACGTAGTAGAAGGGCAACGACGCGATGACGACCGCGAAGATGATCAGCTGGTCGCGCCGGGAATGCAGCCAGATGTAGCGGAAGAGGCTCTTCGTCATCGGCCCGGACGATAGCACCGCCCGGGCCGCGATGCGATACGGTGCGGGTCGGGGGATGATTGCGCATCGCGGCATGGTATGGTGCGGGCGACGGTCCCTCGGCCGGCCCCCGCGGCCCGCCTCCGGCGCGGAACGAAGACATGGCGTATTCCGGCGACGACCTGGGCCGCATCCCGCCATATCGAGGCGCGTCGGCGGGCGAGCCCGTCCGGGTGATGATCTACAGCCACGACACGTTCGGGCTCGGGCACCTGCGGCGCTCGCGCGCCATCGCCAACGCCCTCGTGCCGGAACGGCCGGGCGTCTCCGTCCTGATCATCTCGGGCTCTCCGGTGATCGGCGGTTTCGAATTCGGCCACGGCGTCGATTACGTGCGCATCCCGGGCGTCACCAAGCAGCCGGACGGCGATTACCGCAGCCTGAACCTGAACGTGCCGATCGAGGAGGCCGTGCGGCTGCGGGAAGCGCTGATCCTGCAGACGGCCGAGACCTTCCGGCCGGAGATCTTCATCGTCGACAAGGAGCCGACGGGCTTCCGGGGCGAGATCATGGCGGCGCTCGAGCGGGTCACCGCGCGGGGCTGCCACGTCGTCCTCGGCGCCCGCGACGTGATGGACGATCCCGAACTCCTCGTGCCCGAATGGGAGCGGAAGGGCGCGACGGAGGCCCTCGCCCGCTTCTACGACGAGATCTGGGTCTACGGGCTCGAGGAGGTGTACCGCCCCCTGGCCCGGCTCGACCTTCCGGTCCGCCTCGCGCGGCGCACCACCTATACGGGCTATCTCCGCCGGGAGGTCCCGCAGCATTCCTCGCTGGCGCGCCCTCCGAAGATCACGCGCCGGCCCTTCGTGCTGGTCACGACCGGCGGAGGCGGCGACGGCGAGGACGTCATCGACCGCGTCATCTCGGCTTACGAGGCGGATCCCAAGATCGAACTTCCGGCGCTGATCGTCTTCGGGCCGTTCATGAACCGCGACAGCCGGCGGGGCTTCATGGACCGCATTTCCCGCCATCCGAGCCTCGACGCCATCGCCTTCGACCCCAAGATCGAGCTCCTGATGACGAAGGCGGCGGCCGTCGTGGCGATGGGGGGCTACAACACGTTCTGCGAGATCCTGTCCCTCGATAAGCCGTCGCTGATCGTGCCCCGTACGCGGCCCCGTCGCGAGCAGCTCATCCGGGCGCAGGAGGCCGAGCGCCTCGGCCTCGTCAAGGCGCTGATCGAGGAGGATGGCGGGCGCGATCCGGCCCGCATGGCGGAGGCGCTGAAGGCGCTTCCCGGCCGCAACCGGCCTTCGGAGGTCGTCGTGCCGGGCCTGCTCGACGGCCTCGACGTGATCAGGGCGCGCTTCTCGACCGTCCTCGACGGGCGGCGCGGGCTGCTCGCGGCCGAATAGGGCCGTGCCGGTGAGCCCGCCCGCCGGGACGGTCGCGATCGTGGTGAAAGGATATCCTCGGCTATCCGAGACCTTCATCGCGCAGGAGATCCGCGGCCTCGAAGCGCGCGGCGTCGCCCTCACGATCTGGTCGCTCCGCCACCCGACGGAACCGACCGTGCATCCCGTCCACCGCGAGATCCGGGCCGCGATCCGCTACCTTCCCGAATACCTCCATCGCGGACCCGTGCGGGTGGTCCTCGGCCTTCTGGCCGCCCTCCGGCGACCCGGCCTCCCCCGCTTCGCCTCCGCCGCGTGGCGGGACCTCCGTCGCGACCGGACGCCGAACCGGGTGCGGCGGGTCGGGCAGGCGCTCGTCCTCGCCCGCGAGCTGCCGCCCTCCGTCCGGCATCTCCACGTGCATTACCTGCACACGCCGGCCTCCGTCGTGCGCTATGCCGCCCTCCTCACCGACCTGCCCTGGAGCTACTCGGCCCACGCCAAGGCCATCTGGACCAGCCCGGACTGGGAGCTCCGCGAGAAGCTCGCGGAGGCGGAATGGGGGGTGACCTGCACGCGGGACGGCGCCCAGAAGCTCGGCGGGCTGGCACCGGATCCCGGGCGGCTGCGTCTCCTTTACCACGGGCTCGACCTGTCCCGCTTCCCGGACCCGCCGGCGGAAAGGCCGGCCCGGGACGGGTCCGACCCGGCAGATCCCGTCCGGATCGTCTCCGTCGGCCGGGCCGTGGCGAAGAAGGGCTACGACGACCTCCTCCGCGCGCTAGCCGCGCTGCCGCCCGGCTTGCACTGGCGCTTCGCCCATATTGGCGGCGGCGAGGGCCTGGACAGGCTGAAGGCGGAGGCTGCCGCCCTCGGCCTCGCGGACAGGGTGGCGTTCCTCGGTGGGAAGCCGCAGGGCGACGTGATCGGGCTCCTGCGCGAGGCCGACATGTTCTGCCTCCCGTCCAAGGAGGGCGCAGGCGGCGACCGCGACGGGCTGCCGAATGTCCTGATGGAGGCGGCCTCGCAGGCGCTCGCGATCGTGGCGACGCGCTTCGCCGGCATCCCGGAATTCGTCCGCGATGGGCGGGAAGGCGAGCTCGTCCCCGCCGGGGATTGGGAGGCGCTCTCCAACATGCTGAACCTGCTCGCGAGACGGCCCGAACGGCGCGCGGAGCTGGGCCGGGCGGCCTACCGCCGTCTCCTGGCCGAGTTCCGGGCCGAGGCCGGATTCGACTGGCTCGCCACGCGCCTGCGAGGCTCGGAGCCGGCCGGAACCGCGACGTCGCGGCCAGGGACGGTCCGGCTGGAGGAGGCCGCCGGGACGTGACGATCCCGGTCGCCTTCTACGCTCCCCTGAAGAGCCCGGACCACCCGGTGCCGTCGGGTGACCGAAGCATGGGGCGCCTCCTGCTGGACGGGCTCGCTCTCGCGGGTTTCGCGCCCGAGCTGGCGAGCCGGACCCGCACCTTCGAGCCGGCCGGCGACCCTACCCGGCAGGATGAGCTGCGCCGGGAGAGCATCGCCGAAGCCGACCGGCTCGCGCGCCTTTGGACTGACCTGTCGCGGCGGCCACGTCTCTGGTTCACGTATCACAACTACTACAAGGCGCCCGACCATCTCGGCCCCGACATGGCCCGGCGCCTGCGCATTCCTTACGTCCTGGCCGAGGCCTCGATGGCCGGGAAACGCGCGGGCGGAGCCTGGCACTCGGCTCATTCCGCCGCCGACGCGGCCACGCGAGCCGCCGACGCGATCTTCTGCATCACCCGCCACGACCGCGAAGCGCTCGCCCGTGCGCCCGACGTGACCGGCCGTCTCGTCGACCTGCCGCCCTTCGTCGACGACCGCATGCCGCCGCCCGCCCGGCCGCCCCGGGACGTAGGAGGACGGACGCGGCTCCTCGCCGTCGCCATGATGCGGCCGGGCGACAAGCTCTCCTCCTATCGCATCCTGGCCGAGGCGCTGGCGCACATCCGCCGGCTGCCCTGGACGCTCGATATCGTGGGCGACGGGGAGGCGCGGGCCGAGGTCGCGGCCCTGTTCGGTCCGTTCGGAGATCGGGTGGCCTTGAGGGGCGTGCTCCTGGGCGAGGATCTCGCCGCCGCCTACCGGGCGGCCGACCTGTTCGTCTGGCCGGCCGTGAACGAGGGGTGGGGCGTCGTGCTCCTCGAAGCACAGGCGCAAGGCTGCCCCGTGGTAGCCGGCCGATACGGCGGCGTCCCGGACGCGCTCGAGCCCGACCGGACGGGCCTGCTGACGGAGGGAGGCGACGCTGCGGCCTTCGCCGAGCTGCTCTCGGCCAAGGGCATCGAGCGGGACCA
>CALMTJ010000332.1 GCA_937872715.1 uncultured Methylobacteriaceae bacterium | reverse complement strand
CGATCGGCGCCGTGACGGAGCAGCGCCGCCCGCTCCTCGCCTACGGCGCGCTCGGGCTGGACGAGATCGCCCGCATCGGCTCTCCGGCCGAGATCCGGATCTCGGCGCTCGGCGTCCGCGAGGGTCTTCTCTACGAGGAGCTCGCTCCGGCCGAGCGGGAGAGGGATCCCCTCCTCGCGGCCGCGGCGGATGTGAACCGGATGCGTTCGCGTTCGCCGCGTCACGGCGAGGAGCTGATCTCCTGGACGGATGCCTTCATGGCCTCCCTCGGCCAGGAGGAGACGGTGTCGGAGCGGCGCCTGCGGCACGCGGCCTGCCTGCTCGCCGATTTCGGCTGGCGGGCTCACCCGGATTACCGCGGCGAGCACAGCCTCGCGCTCATCGCGCATGCGACGCTGCTCGGCATCGACCATCCGGGCCGGGCGTACCTGGCTCTCGCCGTCTATTTCCGGCACGAGGGCCTGTCGGTCGAGGGCGAGCGTGCGCCGCTCGCCTTCATCGCGGGAACGCGCCTCCTCGAGATGGCGCGCCTTCAGGCCGCGACCATGCGGGTCGCCTACGCCGTCACGGCCGGAATGGCCGGGGTACTGCCGCGCGCGAGACTGGCGCTGCGGAACGGGACGGTCGTGCTCACGCTCGCGCCCGAGTTCGGGGCGCTCGCGAGCGAGCGCCTCGCGAACCGTATGAAGGCGCTGGGCCGCGTGGTCGGACGGGACGCGGCGATCGCCATCGCCTGATCGACTCAGCCGGCCTCGCGTTCCCGCACCACGACCGTGCCGCGCTCGACCGCGAGCGCGAGGTTCCCGGCCTTCAGGGCCAGCGCCTTCTCGCCGAAGAGCTGCCGGCGCCAGCCGGCCAGCGCCGGGACGGAGGCATCGTCGCTCTCGGCGATGGCTTCGAGGTCGTCGACGGTGGCGATCACCTTGGGGGCGACCCGCTCCGCCTCGGCCACCGCTCTCAGGAGCACCTTCAGGAGCTCGGCGGTGGCGCCGCCGCCCGAAGAACGCGAGCGTCCGCGAGCCGGTACCGGGCTTTCGCCGCCTTCGCGGGCGAGGCCGCGCTCGACCGCGGCCAGGATGTCCGTGCCCGTCCGGGAGCGCTCAAAGCCGCTCGGGATGGAGCGAAGGCGCCCGAGGGATTCGACGCTGCGGGGGGCCGAGACGGCGACGTCCACCACCGCTTCGTCCTTGAGGACCCGGTTGCGGGGCACGTTGCGCTTCTGCGCCTCGCGCTCCCGCCAGCCCGCGACCTCCATCAGTACGGCCAGCTCCCGCGGCTTGCGCAGGCGCCCGGAGAGCCGCGTCCAGGCCTTGTCCGGGTCGTTCCGGTAGGTGTCGGGCGAGGTCAGGATCGCCATCTCGTCGGCGAGCCAGCCCGTGCGGCCGGTCACGGCGAGCTCGTCGCGAAGCCGCTCGTAGATGGTCACGAGCGAGGTCACGTCCGACAGAGCGTAGGCGAGCTGCGCCTCGCTGAGAGGCCGGCGGGACCAATCCGTGAAGCGGGAGGACTTGTCGATCCGGGCCTTTGCGAGATCGTTCGCGAGCTGCTCGTACGAGACGCTGTCCCCGTAGCCGCACACCATGGCGGCGACCTGCGTATCGAAGAGCGGGGCCGGGATCATGCTGCCGATGTTCCAGATGATCTCCACGTCCTGGCGCGCCGAGTGGAAGACCTTCATGGCGCGCTCGTCCGCCATGAGGTCGAGGAACGGCCCGAGGTCGATGTCGGGCGCGAGCGGATCCACCAGGATCCCGTCTTCGCCGGGCCCCGCCATCTGCACGAGGCACAGGATGGAGTAATAGGTCGATTCCCGCATGAACTCGGTATCAACGGTCACGAAGGGCAGGGCGGCGTAGCGGCTGCAGGCGGCCGCGAGCGCCTCCGTCGTCGTGATGAGGTTCATGCGATCCGCTATAGCCCAGCCGGGCGGCGTCCGCGAGACGGCGCGCTCAACCGGTCAGGCGGCCGAGCCAGGCGTAGCGGGATTTCATGTCCCGTCCGGGCTTGCCCTCCGCCGCGATCGCGGCCTCGATGTCGCGTGTGCGGAGGTTCACGGCACCCGGCGCGCGGCCGAGGACGCAGAAGCTCGCGGCCGTGCACAGGACGAGGAGTAGGGGGCGGGCAAGGGCGATGAGCATCGTCTGGCATTCGAGGCAAATGCGGACGTAGCTTCCGAAACCTCAACGCGACCTTGCCGATTTGAGTTAACGGCGCAGCCGAGCGACGCGGGCCGGCCTTCGCTTGACTTCGATCGGGCCGCATGAATGGTGCCCGCCTCCCCAGAGGACCCGTCATGCACCGTTATCGCAGCCACACCTGCGGCGCGCTTCGCGACGCCGATATCGGGGGGGAGGCGCGCCTCTCGGGCTGGTGCCACCGGATCCGGGACCATGGCGGCGTCCTGTTCATCGACCTGCGCGACCATTACGGCATCATGCAATGCGTGGTGGACCCGGATTCGGCAGCCTTCGCCGGGGCGAACGCCGTTCGGTCGGAATGGGTGGTCCGCGTCGACGGCCGGGTGCGGCGCCGGCCGGAAGGCACCGCGAATGCCGAGCTGCCGACCGGTCAGGTCGAGCTCTACGTCACTGCCCTCGAGGTCCTTGGGCCGGCGGCCGAGCTGCCGGTACCGGTCTTCGGCGACCAGGAATACCCCGAGGACGTCCGGCTCCGCCACCGCTTCCTCGACCTCAGGCGCGACAAGCTGCACGCCAACATCATGCGCCGAGGCCAGGTGATCGATCACCTCCGTGGACGGATGAAGGAGGGCGGCTTCTTCGAGTTCCAGACGCCGATCCTGACGGCCTCCTCGCCGGAGGGGGCGCGCGACTTCCTCGTGCCGTCGCGCATCCACCCGGGCAAGTTCTACGCGTTGCCGCAGGCCCCGCAGCAATTCAAGCAGCTCCTGATGGTGGCGGGGTTCGACCGCTACTTCCAGATCGCGCCCTGCTTCCGCGACGAGGATCCGCGCGCCGACCGACTCCCGGGCGAGTTCTACCAGCTCGACGTCGAGATGAGCTTCGTCACGCAGGAGGACGTCTTCCAGGCCATGGAGCCGGTGCTGCGGGGCGTGTTCGAAGCTTTCGCGGACGGCAAGCCGGTGACGGGCGAGTTCCCGCGCATCCCCTATGCCGAGGCGCTCCTCAGGTACGGAACCGACAAGCCGGACCTGCGCAACCCCCTCGCCATCGCGGACGTGACGGCCGAGTTCTCGGATGAGGGCGTCACCTTCAACGCATTCAAGAGCGTGATCGAGGCGGGCGGGGTGGTGCGGGCGATCCCGGCGCCGGGCGCGGCGACGCAGGCGCGCTCCTTCTTCGACAAGCTGAACGAATGGGCGAGGACGGAGGGCGCCGCGGGGCTCGGCTACATCATCCTCGGCGACGAAGACGGCCGCCTCGTCGGACGGGGGCCGATCGCCAAGTTCGTGCCGGACGACGTCCTGGCCGCGATCGGCACACGGGCGGGCGTCGGCCCGGGGGACGCCGTGTTCTTCGCGGCCGGCGAGGAGGCGAAGGCCGCCTCCCTCGCCGGCAAGGCCCGCATCCGGATCGGCGACGAGCTCGACATCGTCGAACGCGACCAGTTCGCGCTGGCCTGGATCACCGACTTCCCGATGTACGAGTGGAGCGAGGAGGATGGGAAGATCGATTTCTCCCATAACCCGTTCTCCATGCCGAACATCGACCCGGACGCGTTCCTGGCCATGGACCCGACCGACCGGACGGCGATGCTGGCCCTCACCGCCTCGCAATACGACGTCGTCTGCAACGGGTTCGAGATCACCTCCGGGGCCATACGCAACCACCGCCCCGATGTGATGAGACAGGCCTTCGCGGTCGCCGGCTACCCGGAGAGCGTGCTGGCCGAGCGCTTCGGCGGCATGCTGCGCGCCTTCCAGTACGGCGCGCCGCCGCATGGAGGCCTCGCGGCCGGGATCGACCGGATCGTGATGCTGGTCTGCGGTGCCATCAACCTGCGCGAGGTGACGCTCTTCCCCATGAACCAAAAGGCGGAGGACCTCCTGATGGGCGCGCCCTCGGACCCGACGCCGAAGCAGCTCCGCGAACTCCATATCCGGCTGAACCCGCCTGTGAGGGGTTAGCGTGCCGGTCCACCCAGGATAGGATGCTGTCGGCGGACAGGTGACGTTCGACCGAAGCAATCGAATCGTGCCGCACCTCGCCCCCGCGTGGCGGAGTCGAACAGAATGAGGCGGCCGTCATGGCGCCGCGCATAGGCGGCAAGGTCAGAGGCAGCTCGACCGCGAGCTCGATATCGGCCGGGTCGAGTTCGGCCCGGCGGGCGGAGTCGCCGAGGAACACCTTCTCACATCCGCATCTGCACGCTGTCCACGTTATCGATAGCCTTCGTGCTCACTCTGAGAGACGAAACACATCCAAGATAACGGGGCGTGGCAGAAAATGGTGAAGGGCTTCGGCGACGACCAGGCCACGTGCACGCTTGCCGCGGGGGTGCTGATCCCACTATGTCCGTGGCAAATGCGAAGCGGGTCGGATCGATGAATGCCAGTCACGAGAGCCCTTTGACTGACACGACGTATAGTCAATTGTACTACGATGAGCATGCCTCGTCCGGCATTGACTACCTCGCGTACGGGGAGTGGCACAAAGCATACGCGCGAATGGTGACGGCCGCCTGTCTTCAGGAGGATTATCGGCAGCCTGCCGTCCTCGATGCCGGGTGCGCGTGTGGTGCGCAGCTCGCCGGCTTCAAGGACACAGGTGTTTACGAGCGAACGTTCGGCGTGGACATGTCGGAGCACATGGTGAAACTAGGGCGCAAAGCTTTTGGCTTTTCTGACCAGCAGTTGGTCGTTGGTTCGATCGACCGCCTTCCTATCTCTGATTCAGCTCTCACGCTGGTTCATTCCGGTCAAGTTCTAGAACACATACCTGATCGTATCATCGATGATGTGCTTTCGGAATTCTTTCGTGTCCTCGTGCCGGGTGGCCGAATGTTTCATAATCTTGCCGCGCTGAAAGCGGGCGATCCACTTGATGTCCATAATGGAGATCCAACTCACGTCAACGTAAAGCCTACATCTTACTGGGCAGAGAAGGTCGCTCGAGCTGGGTTCATACCAGATTTCGAAAGCTACGATCGTTACGCACGATCGACGGAAATTCCGGGCATTGGCTACGCAAGTTTCTTCACGACGTACTCGGTCTGGACGAGTTTCGCCGTGATCAAGCCGTTGACGGCATCGCGCGCGCAACGAGCTTTCTGGAGAAGGTAGCTCGCAGGGTGACGAGCTACCGATTTTTAGGCCAGCCTCGTCGACCGCATCGGCCTTTCGCCCCGTGCGTCATTTCGATCGGCATCTGGCCGAGGGAGGAACAACCCCAGATCCCGCGCGCCAGGGCGGCGAGGTCGCCCGGGAGGGAGCCGCCGTCCGGCTCCGCGATGCGGGCCGCCCGCTCCGACACGTAGACCTCGACCAGGAGGTCGGCCTTGGTCGGCCACCATCGATGGATTGTCCGCTCCCCGGCGCGCCGGGCGACGGCTTCGATCGTGAAGCCCGCGGCGCCGGATTTCGCCAGCACGTCGCGCGCCGCCGCCCCGATCGCCGCCTCCGTCGCCGGGTTTCGGCGCACGCGCCGATGGGCCGCCGCGCCGGTCGGAAGCTCCTCGTTCCACCGCCACCGACACGCGCCGTCGCGTTGCCTCGCCGCCGGCGGGAAGCCAGGAGGCTCCGGTGAGCACGCAGCCCGCCAGCACAGGACCTGCCGTGGAGGCGATCGTGGTCGCCTTCGATTCCGCCGCGATGCTCGGCACCTGCCTCGCCGCCCTGCGGCGGAACGGCGTCGCGGCGCTCGTGGTCGACAATGCGAGCCGGGACGGCTCCGCGGCTTTCGCCGAACGGGAAGGGGCGCGCGTCGTCCGCTCCGCCGCGAACGAGGGCTACGGGCGCGGAAACAATGCCGGCGCCCGGGCGAGCGCGGCCGAGTGGCTGCTGCTCGTCAACCCGGACATCGTCCTGGAGGAGGGCGCCGTGGCGGAGCTTCTCGCTGCCGCCGGGCGCTATCCCGATGTCGGGCTCCTGGCTCCGCGCATCCTGGAGGGGGACGGGCGGCTCTTCTTCCAGCCCCGCTCGCTCGTCCCGGCCTTCCTGCCCAACCCGAAGGGCCGGTTCCTCCCGCCCTCGGGCGATTGCTGCGCGCCCTTCCTGTCGGGCGCCTGCCTCCTGGTCCGGCGCGAGCTCTTCCTCCGTCTCGGCGGCTTCGACGAGCGCATCTTCCTCTTCTACGAGGACGACGACCTGTGCCGGAGGGTCGCCGATGCGGGGTACGGGCTCGTCCACGTGCACGGCGCGGTGGCGCGGCACGGACGGGGCCGGTCCAGCGCCCCGGCGCCCGGGCGCATCTTCACGGCCCGCTGGCACCTCGCCTGGTCGCGCGCCTACCTGTCGGACAAGTACGGGCGGCCGAACGACGTCCGCCGCACCCTCCTGCTGAACGGCGCGAAGGCTCTGGGCGCGCTGCTGACCGGCCGGCGCGCCCTGATCGAGCGCTACGGGGGATCGGCCGCGGGCGCGCTCGCCTATCTCCTCGGCCGGACTGCGCTCGCCCGGCAGGGCCTCGCGCCGGCAACCCCGCCGCGACCGTCGAAGGCGGCTCCCATTCCGCGCCAGACGGAGTAGGGTCGCGCAGGGAGGCGGCGCGAGGTCCGCCGGCAAGGTGGTCCATGGCTGACGTGACGGAGGATCTGCGGTCGGGCGCGCTCTTCTACCATCGCCACCCGAAGCCCGGGAAGGTCGAGATCCAGGCGACGAAACCCCTCGGCAACCAGCGCGACCTCGCGCTCGCCTATACGCCGGGCGTGGCCGTCGCCTGCGAGGCGATCGCGGCCGACCCGGCGGAGGCCGCGAACCTCACCTCCCGGCAGAACCTCGTCGCCGTGGTCACCAACGGCACGGCCGTGCTCGGGCTCGGCAATATCGGGCCGCTCGCCTCCAAGCCCGTCATGGAAGGCAAGGCCGTCCTGTTCAAGAAATTCGCCGGCATCGACGTCTTCGACATCGAGGTCGCGGAAACGGATGTCGACCGGCTCGTCGACGTCGTGGCGGCGCTGGAGCCGACCTTCGGCGGCATCAACCTCGAGGACATCAAGGCGCCCGAATGCTTCGACGTCGAGGAGAACCTGAAGGCCCGGATGGGCATCCCGGTCTTCCACGACGACCAGCACGGCACCGCGATCATCGTGGCGGCCGCCGTCGTGAACGCGATGGAACTCGCCGGGAAGACGCTCCCGGACATCAAGGTCGTGACCTCCGGCGCCGGCGCGGCCGCGCTCGCCACCCTGAACCTCCTCGTCACGCTCGGGGTGAAGCGCGAGAACATCTGGGTCACGGATATCGAGGGCGTCGTCTACGAGGGGCGGGCGGCCCTGATGGACCGCTGGAAGTCCGTCTACGCGCAGCCGACCGACAAGCGCCGCCTCGCGGAGGTGATCGAGGAGGCGGACGTATTCATCGGGCTCTCGGCCGGCGGCGTGCTGAAGCCCGACATGCTGAAGAGCATGGCGCCCGTCCCGCTCATCATGGCGCTCGCGAACCCGAATCCGGAGATCATGCCCGGCCTCGCCCGGGAGGCCCGGCCGGACGCGCTGATCTGCACCGGACGGTCCGACTTCCCGAACCAGGTCAACAACGTCCTCTGCTTCCCCTACATCTTCCGGGGCGCGCTGGACGTCGAGGCCTCGACCATCAACGAGGCCATGAAGGCGGCGGCCGTGAACGCCATCGCGGCGCTCGCCCGCGAAGCGCCCTCCGACGTGGTGGCGCGCGCCTATGGAGGGGAGGCGCGCCCGTTCGGTCCCGATTCGCTCATCCCGAGCCCGTTCGACCCGCGCCTCATCCTGCGCATCGCGCCGGCCGTCGCCCGGGCCGCGATCGAGACGGGCGTGGCGCGGCGGCCGCTGCCAGACGTCGCGGCCTATACCGAGTCGCTCGAGCGCTTCGTCTTCCGGTCCGGCTTCCTGATGAAGCCGATCTTCACCGCCGCCCGGGAGGAGCCGAGGCGGGTGATCTACGCCGAGGGCGAGGACGAGCGCGTGCTCCGGGCCGTGCAGGCCGTGGTCGAGGAGAAGATCGCGAGGCCGATCCTCATCGGCCGACCGTCCGTCGTGGAGACGAGGCTCAAGCGGTTCGGCCTGTCCATGGAGGTCGGACGCGAGTTCGACCTCATCAACCCGGAGGACGACCCGCGCTACCGCGACTACGTCTCGAGCTATCTCGAGGTCGCGGGCCGAAAGGGCATCACCCCCGACGCGGCCCGCACCCTGGTGCGGACGAACTCGACCGTCATCGGCGCCATCGCGGTCATGAGGGGGGACGCGGACGCGCTGATCTGCGGGCTGGAGGGCAGGTTCAGGTCAAACCTCCGGCACCTCACCGACATCCTGGGCCTCGCGCCGGGCGCGCATCGCGTCGCGGCCATGAGCCTGCTCGTCACCTCGAAAGGCGCTTATTTCATCGCCGACACCCACGTCACGGAGGATCCGAGCGAAGGCGAGATCGCCGAGATGGCGGTCGCCTGCGCGCGCCACGTGCGGCGCTTCGGCATCGAGCCGAAGATCGCGCTCCTGTCCCATTCCGATTTCGGCTCGGCCGACACCGTCTCGGCCCGCAAGATGCGGGCGGCCCTGGCGCTGCTGCGGGAGGCCGCCCCGGAGCTCGAGATCGACGGCGAGATGGCGGCCGACACGGCGCTCCTCCAGGCGATCCGCGACCGCGTGAACCCGTCCTCCGCCCTGAAGGGCGAGGCCAACGTCCTGATCATGCCCAATCTCGACGCCGCCAACATCGCGTTCCAGATGGTCAAGGTGGTGGCGGACGCGCTGCCCGTCGGGCCGATCCTGATCGGGCCGGCGCGGCCGGCCCATATCCTCACGCCGTCGGTCACGGCGCGCGGGATCGTCAACATCACGGCGGTGGCCGTCGTCGAGGCGCAGTCCCGCCTCAACCGCCAGGACGAGGGTTGAAAGGGCGCTACTGCACCGTCGCGGTCACGTCGAACTTGTCGAGGATGGCGGTCGGGTCGGAGCTTCCGGCCAGGAAATCGGGGGCGCCGACACCCGACGCCTGCTTGGCGCGGGCCTGCAGAAGGAGACGCCCGGGCTTCGCCACGAACTGGGCGACGGCCTGGCCGATCGCCTTCGCCGAATCGGAGCCGCCCAGCATCACGGGCACGCCCATGGCGGCCATCACGCCGAATTCCCGCCGCAGGTCGTCGGGCTGGCGGCCCTGACGACCTGCCTGCAGGCGGAGGACGCGGTCGAACAGGCCCGCGTTCTCCACCGCGACGTCGATCGACTTCACGCCCGCGCCGATCAGGGCGACGGAGGCCACCGCCGTATCGGGATCGAACACGTCCTTCGTCACGTTGCCGAGGACGGCCCGGATGGCGACGCCGCCCATCTCGGCCGCCTGGACGGACAGGTCGCGGACCACGAGCTCCCGCCCGGCCTCGTTCCAGCCGATGCTCGCCGCCATGGAGGCGTCGATCCGGTCGTAGCCGAGATCGAGCAGCTGCTTCGCGTTCTCGTCGGCATTCGCGGCGTCGACCCGTACGGCGAGGTTGCGGAGGCCGATCCGGACGTCGCTCGGCACCCCTGCGACCGGCTTGTCCGTCCTGACCTCGAACGAGCCGAGCCCGAAGGCCGCGGCACCGGGCGTCGAGGACGCGGCGCCTGCGGCGGGCGCGAATTCCACTCCGCCCAGCTTGAACTCGCCGAGCGTCGGGATCAGCCGCCGCAGCTGCGCCGGGGACAGTTCGTCCTTCGACATCCCGGCGAATTCCCGCGCCGCGGCCAGCATCGGCTTGAACGAGAACCCCGAAAGGGCCGCGGAAGCGAGCCGCACCTGGCCTGCCTCGCTCCTGACCTCGAGCCCGTCCATGCGGAGTTCGCTCGGGCTCGCCCCGCCCGCGTAGCCCATCCGGGCGATGCGGCCGGACGCGGCCTTCGGATCACCGCCATTGGAGAACTCGATCCCGGTGGCCTCGAGGCCGCCGATCTCGAACGCCTCCAGGATGTCGATCAGGCCGCGATAGACACCCGCCCGAATGTCGGGCGAGGCCTGCTCCAGGTTCGCCGTCTCGGTGAAGCGGCGGAAGGATTCCATCCAGCCGTCCCGCGTGCGGCGGCCGTTGAAATCGCGGCCGGCGATGCGGGCGATCCTGACGACGACGCCGTTCGCATCGCGCGAGGTCATCCCGTCGAGGGAGAAGGAGCCGTACAGCCGGCGCATCTCGTCCTGCCGGTCGCCGGACGGCTCGTTGAACAGCGCGACCGACAACCCGACATCGATGTCCGTCGCGGACACGCTCGTGAAGGAGCCGTCGGCCGCCGCCCTGCCGCCGACGATCGTGAAGGTGCCGCTCCCGCTCCGGACGGAGGCGATCCGGCCGCTCCGCACATCCGTCGCCAGCACGTCCCGGTAGGTCGTCACCTGCCGGCCCTGCGATCCGGTCGACTCGCTCGTCATCTCCGGAACCGCGATCTCGGACGCGCCGAGCTTGCCGACGCGTTCCGCGAACGGCACCGCCGAGGCCGGATCTAGCAAACGCGCGAGCTCGTCGCGGGACAAGGTCGTCCCGCGGATCTCCGCCCGGGGAATGCGGTAGCGGACGGGGCCGAGCGCGAAGCCGATGTTCTGCACCGTGAAGCCGCCCGCGCTCTCCGAGATGGAGAACGGCGGCAACGGCGGCAACGGCGCCGGGGCCGCGGGCGGCTTCAC
>CALMTJ010000331.1:10933-13551 GCA_937872715.1 uncultured Methylobacteriaceae bacterium | reverse complement strand
GACTTGCAATGGACGAGGACCGGATAGGCGATGGCGTCCATGAGGCCCTTCGCGGCGAGCAGCGTTTCCCGGGAGGGCGCCTCGCGGGAGCGCAGCACGAACTCGACGAGGGCGATGCCGTGCCGCTCGCAGGCCTCCCGCTGGAGCGGCCAGGACCCGTATTCCCGCCCGGCCCGCAGGTTCACGACCGTCCGGACCCCGCGCGCGGCCGCCCAGGCGATCTGTCCGGGGCTCGGCTGCGCCGAGCGCCACATCTCGGGCGTGACCCGGGCCCGGTTCGGGTAGACGAGGCGGAGGAGCCCGTGATCGACGAGGAGGGCGTTGGCCCAGGCCGCGGCCCTGTCCCGCCGGGAGGTGATCCGGGCCATGCGACGCTCCCACCGGCCGTCGCGTCTTAGGAACCTGTTAAGCACGTCGGCCGGACATTTTCGTGGGTCGTGGCGGAGGGCTGGCCGGGGGAGGCGGCCTTACCAGCCGCCGACCGGGGTCGCAACGCGGGGGAGCGTTGCGCGGCCGCCACATAGGGCTTCTCGGGGGGCTCCTCCGGTCGGGTGACGGCTATCGCTGGCCCCGGACTTGCTCGATGCTCGGGAGATTGCGTTCGCCGGTTTGTCTCACCTCGCGGAGGATGTCGGATAGGCCCATGACCGAGCTCACGATCAGCATCCGGCGCGCGCGCGCCGACGACGCCACCGCGCTCTCCCGCGTGTTCGACGCGACCTGGCGCGAGGCCTACCAGGGCATCCTGCCGGCGCTCTCGCTCGAGCGCATGATCGGTCGCCGTGGCCCCCGCAGGTGGCGCTCCACCATCGGGCGCGAGCGCCCTCGCGTGGTGCTCGACGTCGGCGAGACCCTCGCCGGCTACGCGTCCTACGGCCGCTGCCGGGACCGCGGCCTGCCGGCGGATGCGGAGATCGACGAGCTCTACCTGTCGCCGGAATACCAGGGCCTCGGCTTCGGGCGCCGCATGTTCAAGGCCGTCCGCAACGACCTGGAGGACCGCGGTGCGAAGCGCATCGCCATCTGGTGCCTGTCGGACAACGAGCGCGGCTGCGGCTTCTACCGACGGCTCGGCGGCCGGATGATCGCGGAAACGACGGAGCGCTTCGCGGGGGCGGCGCTCACGAAGAGCTGCTTCCTGTTCTGGTCGGCCCCGCGCGGGCGTCCCGCGCCGGACGCTTGTCGCCCGGGGCCGTCGCCGCTAGAGCCGCCTCCTCGGCCCGCTCGGCGGGCGAGGGGAGAACGCGATGCGCCTTGAGGCAATCTCGATCGGCCAGGACCCGCCCAACGACGTCAACGTCGTGATCGAGGGGCCGATCGGCGGCGAGCCCATCAAGTACGAGATGGACAAGGAGGCCGGGACCCTGGGGGGCGACCGTTTCCTCTACACCTCCATGCGGTATCCGGGGAATTACGGCTTCATTCCCCACACCCTGTCCGGGGACGGAGACCCCTGCGACGTGCTCGTCGCCAACACCCGCGCCATCGTGCCGGGCGCCGTGATCAGCGTGCGGCCGGTCGGCGTGCTGGTGATGGAGGATGACGGGGGCGAGGACGAGAAGATCGTCGCGGTGCCGTCGGCCAAGCTGACGCGGCGCTACGAGAAAGTGGCGAGCTACCGCGACCTGCCGGACATCACCGTCCAGCAGATCGAGCATTTCTTCGCCCATTACAAGGACCTGGAACCCGGCAAGTGGGTGAAGATCCTGCGCTGGGGAGACGCCGAGGAGGCGCGCCGGCTCATTCTCGAGGGGGTGGAGCGGGCGAAGAGACGAACGTCGAACCCGTCCCCGCTCGGCGGCCCGCAGACCTGACGGGAGGCGCGGCGGCCTGGCCCGCGGCCCCGGCCCCTCTCACGTCCGCAGGTGCGAGCTGAGCTGCTGCTCCACGGCGTCCCGGATCATGGAATAGCCGGCCTCGGCGCGCTCGGCCCGGGCTTCGGCCGCCTTGAGGCGGGTGCTCGCCTCCGCCAGCATGGCCTTCGAGCGGTCCACGACGTCGGCCGACCGCTTCTGCAGGTCGGCGAGCCGGGCCTTCCCGGCCTCGACCTCCTCCAGCGCGGCCTCCAGCCGGCTCTCCAGTTCCGCGATGCGGCCGTTCGCGGTCCGGAGGTTCTCCTCCACGTGGATGGACCGCTTCTCCATCTGGTCGGCGCGGTCCTTGCGCGAGGCGAGGAGCGTCGCGGTGCGGGACACCACGCCGAGGACGGAGGCGAGATCGGTCTTCGGAGCGCTGGCCGCGACCAAGGCCGGTCGCGGCTGCGGGGCCGCCGCCTGCGGAGGCTTCAGCTGGATGACGGTGCCCGTATCCGCGTCGTCGCGGCCCGCGTCGAGCTGGACGGCTGCCCTGGCCATGATGTTCTCCGCTATCCCCCAGGCGAACAATCTTCGCCGCATGGTCAACAAATGGTTAACTGGCCGGAGGTTGCGTGTCTCAATTCACCAGGACCGCGCTCCCGCAGCGCACGCCCGAGACCCACGAATCGGCGCTGCCAAGCGTGATCCCGAGATTCGACAGGAGGAGGTTGATCAACGTGTCGAGCGGCTCCTGCGCGCCGGAGACGATCTGCGAGGCGGTCTGCCCGGTCGTCGCCGGCACCCCGAGCCCGAGCGCGTTCC
>CALMTJ010000331.1:8438-10923 GCA_937872715.1 uncultured Methylobacteriaceae bacterium | reverse complement strand
GAGGCGAGAAGCGTCGCGACGAAATCCTGCGACGACGTCGTCTTCTTCGTCCCGGCCTGGATCTCGGCGTAGCTGAACGGCAGCGAACTCGGCGCCGACGCCCCGAGCGCGCCATGCGCGCGCGCCGTCACCGAGAGGAGCGGCACCGACAGGAGGGTCGCCGGGCCGGGGCTCGGCGAGACGGGGAAATTGGTGAGGTCGGAGGGTCCGACCGACCCGATCCAGGCATCGGCAAGGCCGGGCTGGACGTTCAGGCTCGCCCCGCTCGAGGCGATGTCGGTCAGGTTGCAGGTGAGGCTCGCGAGCGTGGCGGTCGCGGTCCCGATCTCCAGGTAGAGGGGCAGATCGAGATAGGGCAGGATTCCCGATCCGGGGATCCGGGCCGTGATCAGGAGGCGGGTCTGTGCCGTGTGGACGGATGTCCCCGCCGGGCCGATGCTGGAATAACCCGCCCCGACCGGCCGTTCGCCGCCGGCGAACTGCACGGCCGCGGACATGATGCCCGGGATCGACACCGGCAGCGTCGCTTCGATCCGCTGGCCCCGTCGCGACAGGCCGAGCCCGGCCGTCAGGAGGTCGAGCAACGATGCCGAGTCGCCCGGCCGCCGGCCGGCCGCTTCCGGTTCCCGGATGCCGTAGGGGCCGAAAGCCGCCATGGCGCCGAACGGGAGCGTGTCGGACGAACCGGCCTTGGCGGCGGCGACCTGGGTCAGGGCCGCCATCGCGCGTCCGTCGACGCTGGCGCTCGCCGCGGCCGCGTCTCCCATCGCTCCCAGGAGGTCGCTTAGCCGGACGCGACGGGCGGTGAGATCGTTGAGCGTGCCGCCCGCACCCCCTCTGGCCGCGAGAGCGGCCCCGAGATCGAACAGGTCGATCCGGCCGGAGAGGAGCGACTGGTAGTCGAGCAGCGTCAGGTTCAGCGACGTGCCTAGCATCCCCCCGAGGAGGGCGTTCATGATCCCGGCATCGAGGCGGGCGAAGCGCGAGCCGATCGCGAAGGCGGCGAAGTTCGCCTGCGCGGCCACCGCGCCGGTCGCGATGTCCGGTTGCCCATTCGTGAGCCAGTTCCCGGAAAGCCCGATCAGCCTCGCCGCCAGGCTCGGTACGGCGTGCCGCAGAACGAGCCGGACGGCGTTCGGAGCGCCCGTGGCCGACGTGAAGCGCCTGGAGGCGGGAAGCGCCGGGTCGGCCGAGTACATCCCGGTCTCGAAGGCCGTCATCTCGGCATCGGAGAACCCGTTCAGCGCGAGGGTCGCGGCCGCCGCCCGGCGGGCGTTCGGAAGGTCGCTCGCGGCCGCGATGGCGGCGAGGTCGCTCGCGGTCTGCTGGCGCCGCCTCGCGACGAACCAGCTCCCGACATCGATGGAGGCGGCCGAGAAACCCAGCACGGTCGTGAACACGATCGCGACGAGGGGCGCGACCGAGCCGGCGACGCCCGCGTCGGACGGGCGGCCGCGTCGACCGGTCCTCACCTCAATAGCCTCCCCGCTGGATCACGGCCGTTCGACGGATGCGCGGGCCGGGCAGCGGCAGGATGCCGCTGAACTGGTAGATGAAGAAGCCGGTGAGGTCGTAATCGAGCGCCACCTGGAAGGTGCTGGCCGGAGCGGCGCCGGCCGCGGTCGAGACCCGCATGCGCCGGATCTCGAGCACGCCGTAGGCGGCCGCGTTGCCGGCGACGAAATCCTGCGCGATCTGCGCCCGCTCGGCATCCGTCAGCCCCGCGACGGCAGCCCTGGCCGCCTCCGAGGCGAGCTGCTGGACGCCGTGGTGGACCCAGAAGAGGTAGCCGTAGCTGATCGTGCCGACGACGATGGCCAGCAGCAGCGGCGCCACCATGGCGAATTCCACGGCCGCGTTTCCGCCGGAGGAGGCGAGGGAACGTGATGATCTCATGCCGGCCCGAACGCTCGATCGACCGGGTCATGCATCGAGCCCTGATCTTCTCTCCAACATGACGGTGGCGACCTAACATCATCCTAATACAACGATGCGATATCTTGCTCTCAGACATCGTATGACCTTCAAGAAATGAGGTTTTCTGAGAAGAGATACAAATAATGTCTACTCGTTGTCTGCTTCGAGCGGAATAACATCGTTCCACGGCCGCGTGCCGCCGTTTCGTCCTTCGCGGTGATCCGATCGAGGCCATCCGGCGACCGAACGCCCCGGCCCCCGTCCGGACGTTGCTTTCCCGGCGGCGGCCACGTACCGCCGGCCCATGTCAGCTATCTTCTCGGAGACCCGTCGCGGCTTCGTCATCGCGTCCATCATGGCGGCCATGTTCATGGTGGCGATCGAGGCGACCATCGTGTCGACCGCCATGCCCCAGATCGTGGGCGATCTCGGCGGCCTGAACCTGTACAGCTGGGTGTTCTCGGTCTTCCTCCTCAGCCAGACCGCCACCACGGTGATCTTCGGCAAGCTGTCCGACATCTTCGGGCGGAAGCCGGTGCTGCTCTGCGGCATCGGCGTGTTCCTGGTC
>CALMTJ010000331.1:0-8428 GCA_937872715.1 uncultured Methylobacteriaceae bacterium | reverse complement strand
CGGCTCGCTCCTGTGCGGCTTCGCCGCCACCATGCCGGTCCTGATCGGGCTGCGCCTGCTCCAGGGGATCGGGGCCGGCGCGATCCAGCCGATCGCGCTCACCGTCGTCGGGGATCTCTATACGGCGAAGGAGCGGGGGCGGGTCCAGGGCTGGCTCGCGAGCGTCTGGGCCATCTCCGCCGTGGCCGGCCCGCTGGCCGGCGGGGTCATCATCGCGCACCTGTCCTGGGCCTGGGTCTTCTGGATCAACATCCCGCTCGGCCTTCTCGCCACGTTCGGCTTCGTGCGCTTCCTGCACGAGGGGCCGCCCGGCGCGCGCAAGCCGCTCGACACGGCCGGCGCGATCCTGTTCGCCCTCGCGGTCGCGGCCCTGATGGTGGCGCTCACGGAGGCCGGGACGGCCGGATGGCCCCTGGTGGCCGGGGCGGCGGGGGTGGCGATCGGGGCCGCGATCCTGTTCGCGGTCCAGGAGAGGCGGGCGCTCGACCCCATGGTCGCCTTCGAGCTGTGGAGCCGGCGGGTCGTCGCGGCGACGAACGGCGCCACGCTCCTGGCCGGCATGGCGCTGATCGGCATCACGAGCTTCCTGCCGGTCTATGTCCAGGGTGTCCTCGGGCGGACGCCGCTCGTCGCGGGTTTCGCCCTCACCATGACGATGCTCGGCTGGCCGATCGGCGCGACGATCAGCGCCCGTCTGTACCGCATCGTCGGCGTGAAGGCCGTCCTCCTCGGCGGGGGGCTGTTCATCCCGCTCGGCGCCGTGTTCCTGTTCCTCCTCGGCCCCTCTTCCTCGCCGGTGCAGGCAGGGATCGGATCGCTGGTGATGGGGCTCGGCTTCGGCCTGTTCATGACCCCCGCGATCGTGCTGATCCAGGAGAGCGTGCCCTGGTCCGCGCGCGGCTCGGCCACCGCCTCCAACGTCTTTGCCCGGAACCTCGGAAGCACGCTCGGCGCGGCCGTGTTCGGGGCCGTGCTGAATGTCGGCCTGTCGCGCTTCCGCGGCCCGGACGGCACACCGTCGGTCACCTCCGACCAGCTCCGCGGGCTGCTCGACGGCACGGCGCCCTCCGAGGCGATCCGAAGCATCCTGCACGATTCGCTGCATCTCACCTTCGCGGCCGTGCTCGCCTGCTCCGCCGCCGTCATCCTCCTGGCCGCCCTCGTGCCTCCCACCACGCTCGGCCGCGACGGCCACGTGCCGGACCCCGAGCCCTCCTCTCGTTGACGGCGGGACGCCGCGGGGCCAGAATCAGCGCGATCCCGCAAGGATCAAGCCGGCCCGGCTTCGTCACGGGCGGACCTCGCCCATGACCACACCGAACCGCGCGACGCATATCAGGCTCACCTCCCATCCCGAGCCGAGCACGGGCGCAGCCCGCGTCCCGATCAGGTGGGGCGCGGCCGACCCGGCCGAGCGGAGGCCCGTGATCGGCTCCGTCACCGGTCCCGGCGACCGCAACGTGATCGGCTCGCATGGCGGCTCCTATTCGGTGTACCGCGCGCTCGCGATCTCCGCCCGGGCGCTGAACCCGCTCGCCCGGCCGGACCTGCACAACACGCACCCGACCGTCGGGATCGGGCCGCACCCGCAATGGTCCGATCCCGACCGCATCGTGTCGCTCGACCCGTTCGGCCACGTGGTCGCGGACGTGTTCTCGCGCGAGATCGCGACCGGGACGGACATCCGGCCGACGATCGCGATCACCAAGGCCCGGCTCAACATGCCGGAGATCCTGGCCGCCATGGCGGCGCACCGGCTCGCTCCCGACGGCGGCATCCTCCACCCGAACGGGGACGTCTCCGTCACGAAGATCGCGGTGGACCCGGTCTGGTGGCTGCCCGGCATCGCGAACCGGTTCGGCACGAGCGAGCGGGAGCTCCGCCGGACGCTCTTCGAGCAGACGGGCGGCATGTATCCCGAACTCGTGACCCGGCCCGACATGCAGGTCTTCCTCCCGCCCATCGGCGGCGCCACCGCCTACGTGATCGGCGAGGCGGAGGCGCTGGCGGACCCGAAGCGCAGGGTCGCCTGCCGGGTGCACGACGAGTGCAACGGCTCGGACGTGTTCGGCTCGGACATCTGCACCTGCCGCCCCTACCTCGCGCACGGCATCGAGGAATGCGTGAGGGAGGCGCAGACCGGCGGCGCCGGGCTCGTCGTCTACAACCGCAAGGAGGGGAGGGCGCTGGGCGAGGTGACGAAGTTCCTCGTCTACAATGCCCGGAAACGCCAGGAGGGCGGCGACCAGGCCTCCACCTATTTCGAGCGGACGGAATGCGTCGCAGGCGTGCAGGACGCGCGTTTCCAGCAGCTCATGCCGGACATCCTCCACTGGCTCGGGATCCGGCGCATCGACCGGCTGATGTCCATGTCCAACCTGAAGTACGACGCGATCGTCGGCTCCGGCATCGCCGTGGGAGAGCGCGTGCCGATCCCGCCCGAGCTCGTGCCTCCGGACGCCTCCGTCGAGATCGAGGCCAAGAAGGCGGCCGGCTATTACTCGCCGGACGGCGCGCTCGAAGCCGGACAGCTCGGCGGCGTGAAGGGCCGCGATCTCGAGCGGTATTGAGCCGGCGACCGGGTCACCCCATCTGGTCGCCCGACTTCCTGCCTCCTTGCTGGCCGCCATAGGCCTGCTGCCGCTGCTGCATGATGGCGCGGTTCGTCGCCCTCACGACGGAGGCCTGCTCGATCACCTCCTGCCCGACGGTGCCGCGACGGTGCAGCCAGCGCGACACCTCGACCCAATCCCAGAGGGGGCTCTCGGTGGTGACCCGCGCGACCGGGTTCGGGAAGTTCTCGCCACGCTGGCCTTGTGCGAAATGCGTGATCGCCGCGCGCGTCAGGTTGGTCCTGCGGGCGATATCGGCGAGGCTGACGAGGTGATCCGGCTCGACATGCTTCACGGTCGCGCCCGCGCGCTCCACGTCCTTCATCGCGCTCTCCACGGCCGAGCGGAAATCGGCGGCATCGCGCGTGAAGTCGAGAACGATCACGCCCTTCTGAAAAGACAGGGTCGAATCGTCACAGCCCGCCTCGAAGAAGGCATCCTCAAAATCCGGCCCTTCCGGATCGGGTCCGGTCGCGATGATCGAGAACTTAAAGGTCGTCATCATTGCTCTCCGAATGGCAGTGCGGACATCGGTCGACGGCCCGTAGGATGCTGCGGGCATGATCTTCGGGCACGCGCGGTGTCGACCAGACGGATACCGAGCAGCCGTCGCGATTGTGATGAGGGCACTTCAATCTGCCCCAGGCGTGGCCGCGAGCCATGCTCAACGTCCAGCCCCGGTCGATCGCCACCTGCACCGCACTCTCGATCTCTTTGCTAGGATGCCGAGATCTCATCGGCGGGCGCCGGCGAGATATGGCGGCCCGTAAACAGATGTCAACACTCCCTGGTTCCCTCATCGTAAACAACCTTAAGGTGTGGTAATCGAGCCATGACCCGCGCTCAAGACAAGGTTCGCATGATGTGGGTGGCGGCCGCTCTCGGGCTCGCGTCGGCCCCGCTCTCGGCATCAGCCGCGACGCTGCGGGCCGAGTACCGCCTCACGCTCGCCGGCTTCACGCTCGGCCAGGCGGAGCTCAGCGGCACCTTCTCGCCGGACGAGCGCTACGACCTCCAGATGAAGGCGCAGCTCACCGGCATCGCCGGGCTGTTCACCGCGTCGGGCCGTGGCGGCGCCGCCGCGAACGGGACCGTGTCCGGCTCCCGCATCCTGTCCGGCGGCTTCTCGGCCACCGGGCGCTCGGGCGAGAACGAGCGGATGGTCCGGATGTCCGTCTCGTCCGGCAACACGACCGGGATCGACATCGAGCCGCCGTTCGAGCCCCGCCCGGACAGGGTGCCGGTATCGGAGGCCGACAAACGCGGCATCATCGATCCGCTGTCGGGCCTCGTCGCGATCGCGGCGAACAGGGCGAAGCCGGAGGAGGCCGCGAACTGCAACCGCACGATCCCGGTCTTCGACGGCTCGCAGCGCTTCAACATCGTGCTGAGCTACGCGGAAACGCGGCCGGTGCAGAAACCCGGCTTCTCGGGAATCGTGCTCGTCTGCAACGCCCGCTACGTCCCGGTCTCGGGACACCGCCCCGACCGCTGGGTGGTGAAGTTCATGGAGGAGAACCGCGACATGTCGGTCTGGCTGGCGCCCGTCGCGGGCACGCGCCTCCTCCTGCCTCTGCGCATCTCGGTCCGGACCTATTACGGGACGAGCGTGGTGGAGGCGGAGCGCTGGCGGGTGGAGTAGCGGGGGGGCACGGCCTGTGGTCGCATCGCTCCTTGTCGTCGGAGAGACCGACCGTATGATGGCGTGGTCGGCAGGCGGACGAGAATGTCGAAGAACCCGCAATGGCTCGCCTTCACATTCAGCTTCGCACTCCTGATGTTCGCCATAGCCATCATCGGCGCGACCGCGACCGAAGCGGGGATGAGCGGGTCATGGTTCCGGGATTGGTATCGGGATCTGTCGCCGGATGTTCGCGACATCGTGAAAGCGTCGCTCGGGCCGACGGTCGCCATATTGCTGTTCGTTCTCACTCAAGCCGTGCAGGCCGTGATCGCACAGATCCAGAAACGAGGTGAGGTGAAGAGAATAGTCTCGGGGATATGCCGCGAGATCGAGCACAACCTCGCCGACCAGAAAAGGCTGTCCTCCGGACTGGAGGAGACGACCCTAGAGATCAAGTCCACGTTGCGGGAGGACGATGCCGTGGCCGGTCGCGAGAAGCGGGTGCCGACCTACCGGCCTCTTCTCGGCATCACGGACGCGACGCAATTCTACGATGCTGTCTCGAGTTCGTCACCGCTTATCGCGGCTAAAGTCCTGACCGCCATCTCGGCCTATTACCGATGTATCGCGGATGAGCGAATCATCGTGAAGGCGATCGAGAACTACGCGTTCCTCTACATATCGGTACAAAGCAGATGCGACATGGTTGATGAACTTCAACGCGCCTTCAAGGAGGCGCAAGCGACGGGCGATACGGCCGTCGAGACGATCAAGTCACATTATCCGGAGAGCTGGTTCAGCGCTTGACGATGTTGACCGCCATGTCTCCCTCCACACAGGCTCCGCCGACCTTATGTCGGCATGACTGAGCCGACGTCAAGCATCGCGCGGCCCGGGCAGTTCCGGGATGGCGTCGCCTGGCGCCGGCCAACCCCGTCCCGATCAACGTCGCGCCTGCCTGTAGCGTCAAGCTCTCGGAGTTCGTAGGTAAGGGCAAGGGCGCGGTAGCGCCTCACCCGCTCTCGTCCGAGCGCTCCCGCAACGCGTTGCGAAGGCGCTGACAAACCGATGCCCCGCCGCTCCCTTCCACCTCATCTGCGCGCCCGCGGCGTCACGGCCGTGCTCGGCCCGACGAACACGGGCAAGACGCATCTCGCGATCGAGCGGCTCGTCGCCCATTCCTCCGGCATCATCGGCCTGCCGCTCAGGCTCCTCGCGCGCGAGGTCTATAACAGGGTCGTCGAGAGGGTCGGGCCGGAGGCGGTCGCGCTCGTCACCGGCGAGGAGAAGGTCAAGGGCGAGCGCGCCCGCTACTGGATCTGCACGATCGAGGCGATGCCGCGCGACCTGGACGTCGCCTTCGTGGCGATCGACGAGATCCAGGTCGCCTCCGACCTCGATCGCGGGCACGTCTTCACGGACAGGCTGCTGAACCAGCGCGGCCGCGAGGAAACACTGCTGATCGGCTCCGCCACCATGCGGCCGCTGGTCGAGACGCTGATCCCGGGCGTCCACGTCGTGACCCGGCCGCGCCTGTCCGACCTCCTCTACGCGGGCGAGAAGAAGATCTCCCGCCTGCCGCCCCGTTCGGCGATCGTCGCCTTCTCGGTCGAGGAGGTCTACGCCATCGCGGAGGTGATCCGCCGCCACCGTGGCGGCGCGGCCGTGGTCCTGGGGGCGCTCTCGCCCCGGACCCGGAACGCCCAGGTCGCGATGTACCAGTCCGGCGACGTCGATTACCTGGTCGCCACGGACGCGATCGGCATGGGGCTGAACCTCGACGTCGACCACGTCGCCTTCGCGTCCGACAGGAAGTTCGACGGCTTCCGCTTCCGCAAGCTCTTTCCGGCCGAGCTCGGCCAGATCGCGGGCCGGGCCGGCCGTTACATGCGGGACGGCACGTTCGGGACGAGCGGCCGCTGCGACCCCTTCGATCCCGACGTCGCGGACGCGCTCCAATGCCACCGTTTCGAGCCGGTCCGGGTGGTCCAATGGCGCAACCCGGACCTCGATTACTCCTCCGTATCGGCGCTCCAGGCGAGCCTCGCCGTCGTCCCGACCGAGGCGGGCCTGACCCGCGCTCCCATCGGCGAGGACGTGGCGGCGCTCGACATCCTGGCGGAGGAGCCCGACTTGCGTGCCGCCGCCCGGGGCCGGGCCGCCGTGGAGCGGCTCTGGGAGGTCTGCCAGATCCCCGATTACCGGAAGCTCTCGCCCGCGAGCCACGCGGACCTCGTGGCGTCCATCCACCGCTTCCTGTCCGGCGAGGGCCGCGTGCCGGGGGAATGGTTCGCCCGCCAGGTCGCGGGCCTCGACCGGACGGACGGCGACATCGACACGCTGTCCCAGCGCATCGCGCATGTCCGCACCTGGACCTTCGTGGCGAACCGGCCCGACTGGCTCGCCGACCCGGAATATTGGCAGGGGGTGACGCGTCGGATAGAGGACACCCTGTCCGACGCGCTGCATGAGAGACTAGCCGCCCGCTTCGTCGATCGTCGGACGAGCGTTCTGATGCGGCGCCTGAGAGAGAACGCCAAGATGGAAGCCGAGATCAACGCGGGCGGCGACGTCACCGTCGAGGGCCAACATGTCGGCCACCTGACGGGGTTCCACTTCGTGCCCGACCCGGGCGCGACCGGCGAGGAGGCGCGCGCGCTGCGCAATGCCGCGCAGAGGGCGCTGGCCGGCGAGATCGAGGCCAGGGCCGAGCGGCTGGGCTCGGCCGCGGATTCAGCGATCGTCCTCTCCAACGACGGCACCTTCCGTTGGACGGGCGACCCGGTCGCCCGTCTCGAACCGGGGCCTAAGCTGTTCGAGCCCTCGCTCCGCATCATGGCGGACGAGCAGCTGACCGGACCGGCCCGCGACAAGGTCGAGGCGCGGCTGAAGGCCTGGCTCAAGGCACACGTGACGCGCCTCCTCGGCTCGCTCGCGGAACTCGAGACGGATGCGACGCTGACCGGGCTCGCGCGCGGCATCGCCTTTCAGGTGGCGGAGGCGGAGGGCATCCTCGAGAGGGCGCGCGTCGCGCAGGACGTGCGGGGGCTCGACCAGGCCGGACGCGCCGCGCTCCGGGCCAAGGGCCTGCGCTTCGGCGCCTACCACATCTACCTTCCGGCGCTGGTGAAGCCGGCGCCCCGCATCCTGGCGGCGCAGCTCTGGGCGCTCGGCAATGGCGGCCTCGACCAGAAGGGGATCGACGAGATCGCGCATCTGGCCGGCTCCGGCCGCACCTCGTTCCCGGCCGATCCGGAGATCGCGCGCGGGCTGTACCGGGCGGCCGGGTTCCGGGCCTTCGCGACGCGGGCGCTCCGGGTCGACATCCTGGAGCGGCTGGCCGACCTGATCCGGCCGGCGGTCGCCTACCGGCCGGGCGTGACGGCGGGCGAACCGCCGCCCGGCGCGGCCGATGGCGAGGGCTTCGTCCAGACCCCCGCCATGACGTCGCTCGTCGGCACGTCCGGCGAGGATTTCGGCTCCATCCTGCGCTCGCTCGGCTACGTGTCCGACACCCGGACGGGTCCGGCGATCACCGTGCCGCTCGTGCCCGCGCGGGAGAAGCCGGTCCCGGCCGTCGCGGCGGCAGCCCCGCCGCCGGACGGGGAGGACGCTCAGGCGATGCAGGCCGAGCCGGTCCCGGACGGCGGGACGGCGGACACGACAGCCATCGAGGACGCCGCCCCCGGGGCTGAAGGCGTGCCGGATGCGACGGGCGATGCCGACGAGCCGGATCCCGGTATCCAGGACGACCACCCGGGCGAGGTTGCGCGGTCCGGCCTCGTCGATCCCACGCTGGAGGACGCAGCCGACCAACTGCTCGCAGACCACGAGGGCGCGCCGGCCTCCGACCGCGCCGAGCCATCCTCGCCGCCACTGGACGCGGACGATCCGGATCCGGGTCTCCAGGACGAGGCCGACGATGTGGTCCCGGTCGGGATCGACACGGTCCGTCTCGCCGATCCCCGGCCGGACGAGGTCGCCGGCACGGTCGAGGGCGAGGCGGAGGTCGCGTCGAGCGATCCCGTCGGCGACGAGATGCCGGATCCTGACATCCTCGCGGCGTCCGCCGGGGCGGACGCCGATCCCTCCGGGATTTCGGACGAGGCGATCGGCGGCCTGGACGAGACGGTTCCGGTCTCCGCCACCGATGCCGAAGGCCTCGCCCCTGCAGATCCGGTGACGACGGACG
>CALMTJ010000330.1 GCA_937872715.1 uncultured Methylobacteriaceae bacterium | reverse complement strand
ATCTTCGGGGTCACCGAACGCCTCGGGCCGGGGAGTGCCGACCGGATCTACGACACGGTCGCCGCGCGGCTGCAGGACGCGGACATGCGGCCGCGCGCGCTTTACGAGCGCTTCAACATCGAGGCGATCGCGACGACCGACGCCGCGCTCGAGGCGCTCTCTCACCATAGCGTGCTGCGGAAATCGGGCTGGCACGGCCGCGTGCTGCCGACCTACCGGCCGGACGCGGTGGTCGACCCGGATTTCGCGGGCTTCGCCGACAACGTCCGGCGTTTCACGGAGGCGGCCGGGGCCGCCATGTCCTGGGCCGGCTATCTCGACGCGCACCGGAACAAGCGCGCCTTCTTCAAGGAGCGGGGCGCGACCGCGACCGATCACGGGCACCCGAGCGCCAGGACGGCCGCGCTCGGCGTGGCCGAGGCCGCTTCCCTCTTCGACAAGGTGCTGAGCGGCGGATCATCGCCCGGCGAGCGCGAGCTGTTCCGGGCGCAGATGCTGACCGAGATGGCGCTGATGAGCCGCGACGACGGGCTCGTGATGCAGATCCACCCGGGCGCGGTCCGCAACCACAACCCCGAGCTGTTCGGCGCCTTCGGCCGCGACATGGGTGCCGACATTCCGTCGGCGACGGATTACGTGCACGCGCTGAAGCCCATGCTCGACCTCGTCGGCAACGACCCGGCGGTCACGATCATCCTGTTCACGCTGGACGAGACCGCCTATTCGCGCGAGCTCGCGCCCCTTGCCGGGCATTACCCGGCCTTGCGGCTCGGGCCGCCCTGGTGGTTCTTCGACAGCCCGGACGGCATGATGCGGTTCCGGGAGCTCGCGACGGAGACGGCAGGCTTCTACAACACGGTCGGCTTCAACGACGACACCCGCGCCTACCTCTCGATCCCGGCCCGCCACGACGTGGCACGGCGGATCGATTGCCGCTATCTCGCCGGGCTCGTGGCGCAGCACCGGCTGGACGAGGACGAGGCGGCCGACCTCGCGCACGACCTGGCCTACGGCCTCGCCAAGGCGGCCTACCGGCTGTGACGGTTCGTTTTCACCTGACGACAACGAGAGACGGGAGGACCACGTGACGATATCTCGACGGACATTCTCGGCCGGCCTGGCCGGAGCGGGCGCGGCGCTCGCGGGCGGAGGCGCCCGGGCGCAGCTCGCCATGCCGAAATCGCCCGTGACGGTCACGATCGTCGACGTTGCCGGCAACCTCGCCCTGACGCAGAAGGCGATCGAGAACTACCGCAAGGCGAAGCCGAACGCGGTCGCCCGCTTCGTCTTCACCAAGGCGCCCGCGCCCGAGCTGCCGGCCAAGCTGAAGGCGCAGCAGGCCGCCGGCCGCGTCGACATCGACATGGTCCTGACCGGCACGGACGCCCTCTCGGCCGGCATCGACCAGAAGCTCTGGGTCGACTTGAAGGCCCATGCGGCCCAGCTGCCGAACCCCTCGGACGTCTACCTCCCGGCCGCGCTGAAGATGCAGGCGCTGGCGCAGGACCAGGGCCTGTGCGTCACTTATTACCCGTCCGGCCCGATCCTCGAATACATGCCGGCCCGCGTGAAGACGGCCCCGGCCACCGCTGCCGAGCTGCTGGACTGGACGAAGCAGAACAAGGGCAAGTTCATGTATGCGCGCCCGGCGAATTCCGGCCCGGGCCGGACCTGGCTGATGGGGCTTCCCTACATCCTCGGCGACAAGGACCCGAAGGACCCGGACAAGGGCTGGGACAAGACCTGGGCCTACCTGAAAGCCCTGGGCGAGAACGTCGAGTACTACCCGGGCGGCACCGCCCAGACCATGAAGGAGCTGGGGGAGGGGACGCGCGACATGATCGTCTCGACCACGGGCTGGGACATCAACCCCCGCGTCCTCGGCGTCGTGCCGAAGGAGGCCGAGGTCGCGGCCCTGAAGGGCTTCCACTGGGTCGGCGACGCCCAGTACATGTGCGTGCCGAGGGGCGTTCCGGACGAGAAGCTCGCCGTTCTGCTCGACCTCATGAGCTTCATGCTGCAACCGGCGCAGCAGGCCTATACGTTCGACGAGGGCTACTTCTACCCGGGCCCGGCCGTGAAGAACATCACGCTCGACATGGCGCCTCCGGAGAGCCAGGCCGCTATCAAGGAGTTCGGCCGACCGCAATACGAGCGCTGGATCGCCGACAACCCGGTCGAGGTGCCGCTCGACGCCGACAAGATGGTCATGGCCTTCCGGGGCTGGGACGAGCAGGTCGGTTCGGGCAAGGGAAAGTGAGGAGCGGGACAGCGCTCTCCCGACGCGCTCCCCTCCCCCTCGCGGGG
>CALMTJ010000329.1:9646-10481 GCA_937872715.1 uncultured Methylobacteriaceae bacterium | reverse complement strand
GGTGATGGTGCCCGCCCCGACATTCGTGCCGGCGCCGATCGTCGCGTCGCCGAGATAGGCGAGGTGGTTCGCCTTCACGCCCGCGCCGAGATCCGCGTTCTTGACCTCGACGAAGTTGCCGATATGCGCGCCCGCCCCGAGCTTCGCGCCAGGCCGCAGCCTGGCGAAGGGGCCGACGGTCGCGCCGCGCCCGACCTCCGCACCCTCGAGATGGGAGAAGGCCCTGATCGTCGCCCCGTCCGCGACGCTCACGCCCGGGCCGAATACCACGTTCGGCTCCACCACCACGTCCTGGCCGAGCCGGGTGTCGGCGGCCAGGAACACCGTCTCGGGCGCGACCAGCGTGGCTCCCGCCGCGACCGCCCGGCGGCGCAGCCCGGCCTGCATGGCGGCCTCGGCGGCCGCGAGCTGGGCGCGGTCGTTCACGCCCTGGACCTCTTCCTCAGGTGCGGTGACGATCGCGGGCCGCTCGCCCGCCCTCGCCGCGAGCTCGACGACGTCCGTCAGGTAATACTCGCCCTTGGCGTTGGACCTGCCGACCCCATCGAGCAACGGCAGCGCCCGGTCGCCCCGGAGCGCCATCAGCCCGGCATTGCAGAGGGTGATCGCCTTCTCGGCGGCGCTGGCGTCCTTCTCCTCACGGATGGACTCGAGGGCGCCGTCCCGTTCCACGAGTCGGCCGTAACCCGTCGGCACGGCGGCCTCGAACCCGAGCACGGCGACCGGGGAGCCCGCCGCGAGCGGGGCCCGCAGGCGGGCGAAGGTCTCGGCCTCCACGAGGGGCGTATCCGCGTAGGCGATCACGACGTCGTCGGCGCCGTCCTCGATGGCGGCC
>CALMTJ010000329.1:9151-9636 GCA_937872715.1 uncultured Methylobacteriaceae bacterium | reverse complement strand
GGACCGCGTGGGCCGTCCCGAGCCGCTCCTGCTGGACATGGATCCTCGCCGCCGGGAGCGCCCGTCTCACCTCGGCCGAGACGTCGGCGCGTCCCGGCCCGACCACCACGGCGACGCGCGTCGCGCCGGCGCGTCCGACGGCGTCCAGCACGTGCGCCAGCATGGTGCGGCCGGCGATCCTGTGCAGCACCTTTGGAAGGGCGGAGTTCATGCGCGTCCCCTCGCCAGCCGCGAGGATGATTGCTAAGCATGTCCGGGCTCGCGTTCCGGGCTCCGGTTGGGATGCGTCGCTCATGGTTTCGACTCGACGGTGGGGCGAAAGCGTCGTCGGGCACGTAGCGCAGGCCGAAGCGGCTCCGCAAACCACCCGCCCTTCCGCGACGGTCCGGCGATGATGCGCGTCGACGACGGTTCCCGCCCGTCGCGGCGGGCGAGCTGCTGCCGCAGGCCGACGTCGTGCTCGCCGTCGGGGCGCAGCTCAACCA
>CALMTJ010000329.1:6643-9141 GCA_937872715.1 uncultured Methylobacteriaceae bacterium | reverse complement strand
CGCCTCAGGCCACGATCCAGGCGACGCTCGGGGAAGGTCAGCGCTTCACCGCCGCGGGCGTGACGGAGATCGCCCGTGCCCTGTCCAAACGGCCGTTCTCGGCCCCGCCGAACGATCTGCCGGACGCCGTCGCGAACCTCACCTACGAGCAGTACATCGCCATCAAGACGACCCCCTCCTCCCGCCTCTGGGACAGCGAGGGGCGCGGCTTCGTGGCCGAGCCGCTGTCGCGCGGCTTCGTCTTCCGGACCAGCGTGACCCTGTACACGGTGGAGGACGGGCAGGTCCGCCGCCTCGCCTTCGACCGCGGCCGCTTCGATTTCGGCGGCCTCGCCCTGCCCGCGAACACGCCCGAGATCGGCTTCTCGGGCTTCCGGCTCGTCTCCACCATGGGCGAGGCGCCGTTCGAATTCGCCATCCTTCAGGGTGCGACCTTCTTCCGGGCGCTGGCGAGGGGGCAGAATTTCGGCATCGTCGCGCGCGCGCTGACGCTCAAGCCGGCGGAGACGAGGGGCGAGGAATTCCCGTTCTTCCGCGCGTTCTGGCTCGAACGACCCGTCGCCGGCTCGAACGTGCTCGTCGTCCACGGGTTGATCGATTCGGAATCGGTGACGGGCGCCGTCCGCATGACGTTCCGGCCGGGCGAGGCCACCATCGTGGACGTCGAGACCACCCTGTTCCCGCGCGTCCAGCTGGAGCATGTCGGGATCGGCGGCATGGGCGCCACCTACCTCTTCGGCCCGTATGCGAGGCGCAGCACGGACGACGTCCGGCCGGCCGTGTACGAGGTGTCCGGCCTCCACATCCTGAACGGCAACGGGGAATGGCTTTGGCGCCCGGTCAACAACCCGGACACCCTCCAGATCTCCGCCTTCCTGGACGACAACCCGAAAGGGTTCGGCCTCATCCAGAGGGAGCGCGACTTCGCGGCCTTCGGCGACGACGCCCAGCGGCCTGAGAAGCGCCCGAGCCTCTGGATCGAGCCGCTCGGCGAATGGGGACCGGGCGCGGTGCAGCTGATCGAGATCCCGTCGGACAGCGAGATCAACGACAACATCCTGGCCTATTGGCGCCCGAAGGCGCCGATGGCTGCTGGATCGGAGGTGACGCTCAACTACCGCCAGTTCTGGTGCTGGGCTCCGCCGGAGCGGCCGGACGTCGCGCCCGTCGCCCTCACCCGGGCGGGCCGCGGCAGCAGCGGACGGCGCCGACGCTTCCTCGTCGAGTTCGCGGGCGACGCGCTCGCGGCGCCTCCGGCCGACGTCAAGGCAGTCCTGTCCGCCTCGCCGGGAGCGCTCTCGGACGTGAAGCTCTTCGCCTATCCGGAGCGCAAGGCTGTGCGGGTCGCCTTCGAGCTTGACCCCGGGGGCGAAACCGCGTGTGAGATGAGGCTTCTCCTGCAATCGGGCACGAAGCCCTTGAGCGAGACATGGCTCTATCGCTGGACGCCCTGACGGAAGCTCCGCGTGCCGCGGCGCCGGCCGCGGAGGGTGCGACACCGCCCGAACATCGTCTCGCCATGCCGACGCAATCGCTCCGGAGATGGTCGCCGGACGAGGGAGCGCGCTTCCGCTCCCCGGCCTCGCGACCCCCTTACGGCCGGCGCGCCCTCGTCTTCGGCGGGGCGCTCCTCCTCACCGCCTACGGCGCGTACGAGATGCACGAGGTCGTGTCCGTCAGCCGGACCACGTTCCTGCAATACGTGCTGCTCGGCCTCTTCGTCCTCAACTTCTCCTGGATCACGCTCGCCTTCACGAGCGCGGTGCTCGGCTTCGTGACGCTCCTGGCGCGCGGCCGGAGGACGGCCGCCCTGCCGCCGATCGCGACCCGCACCGCGATCGTCATGCCGGTCTACAACGAGGCGACCTCCCGGACCTTCGCGGCCGTCGAGGCCATCAGGGCCTCCGTCGAGGCGACGGGGCGGGGGGAGGCCTTCGACTACTTCATCCTCTCCGATTCGACCGACCCCGATGCCTGGATCGCCGAGGAGCGCGCCTTCCTGGCGCTCCGGGAGAAGCTCGGGCCGGGCGCCCGCCTCTATTATCGCCACCGCGAGAAGAACCACCATCGCAAGGCCGGCAACATCGCCGATTTCACCATGCGCTGGGGCGGCGCCTACGAGGCGATGATCGTGCTCGACGCGGACAGCCTCATGACGGGGGAGTGCATCGTGTCGCTTGTCGCCGCCATGGAGGCGGATCCACGGGCCGGCATCATCCAGTCGTTGCCTCTGATCCTCAACCGCAACACCCTGTTCGCCCGAGTCCAGCAATTCGCCGCCCGCGTGACCGGACCGGTCATCGCGACGGGTCTCGCCGAATGGTCGGGCCGGGACGGCAATTACTGGGGCCACAACGCCATCATCCGGACCCGCGCCTTCGCGGCCCATTGCGGGTTGCCGGACCTGCGCGGCAGGCCGCCCTTCGGCGGCCACGTGCTCAGCCACGATTTCGTTGAGGCCGCCCTGATCCGGCGGGCCGGCTGGGCCGTCTACATGC
>CALMTJ010000329.1:0-6633 GCA_937872715.1 uncultured Methylobacteriaceae bacterium | reverse complement strand
TCTACATGCTGCCCGGGCTCGAAGGCAGCTACGAGGAAAGCCCGCCTTCGCTGATCGACCTCTCCGTGCGGGACCGGCGCTGGTGCCAGGGCAACCTTCAGCATTCCCGGATCATGGGCGCGAGCGGGCTGAAGCTTGCCACCCGCCAGCATTTCGCGACGGGGATCATGTCCTACCTGGCGTCCCCATTCTGGCTTCTGCAGCTCGTCGTCGGCATCGCGCTCGTGCTGCAGACGACGTACATCCGGCCGGAATATTTCAGCCGCGACTTCCGGCTGTTCCCGGCCTGGCCGCGCTTCGACCCCGAGCGCGCGCTCGGGCTGTTCGCCCTGACCATGGGCATCCTCCTCGCCCCGAAGCTGTTCGGGCTGATCCTCATGCTGATCGACGGGCCGAAGCGGCGGGCGGCGGGCGGCGGGGTCCGGCTGGCCCTGTCGGCACTGATCGAGGTGGTGCTGTCGGCGCTCCTCGCGCCCATCCTGATGCTGATCCAGTCCGGCTCCGTGTTCCAGATCCTGGTCGGCGGCGACACGGGCTGGAACCCGCAGCGGCGCGACGACGGCTCCATCCCGTTCCGCGACATCGTCCGGCGCCACCGCTGGCACACCCTGATGGGCATCGTCGCCGGCCTCTCGGCCTTCCTGATCGCGACCTCCCTGTTCCTGTGGATGTCTCCGACCATCATCGGCCTCGTCCTGTCCATCCCGATATCCTGGCTGTCGGGCTCCCTCGCCGCCGGGCTCGCGCTGAAGAAGCTCGGGCTTCTGCTGATCCCGGCGGAGACGACGCCGCCGCCCATCGTCGCCCATGCCAACGCGCTGCAGGCGGAGAACCGCCGGCTCGGCTTCGACGACGGGGATTCCCTCCTCGTGCTGCACGGCGACCCGGCTCTCCGCGAGCGGCACGTCGCCATGCTGCCGCACCGCCCGCACCGTCCACGGGGCGAGTTCGATCCCGAGCGGGTGATGGCGGAAGCCAAGATCATCGACGCGCAGACGATCGGCGACGCCGTCGCCTGGCTGCGGCCGAAGGAGCGCATGATCGTCCTGAACGACCGGGCGCTCCTGCTCCTCGCCATGAGACTTAAATCGTAGCGGCCTGCCGTTCCGCGCGCGGCGGGACGTGGTAGAGGCCGCATACGAGCCGTGCGAAGCGGCCGCGGAACGCATGGAGCAGGGAGCCGATATGAGACGCCGCCAGTTCATCGCCGCCGCAGCCGCGGGTGTCGCCGCCGGGAGCACGGTGGCGGCCCCGGCCATCGCGCAATCCATGCCCGAGATGAAGTGGCGCCTGACGTCCGGTTTCCCGAAATCGCTCGATACGCTGTTCGGAGCGGCCGAGCTGTTCGTGAAATACGTGTCGGACATGACGGACGGCAAGTTCCAGATCCAGCCCTTCGCGGCCGGCGAGATCGTCGGCATGCCTCAGGCGCTGGACGCGGTGGCCAACAACACGGTCGAGATGGCGCACTCGGCCTCGTATTACTACGTCGGCAAGGACCCGACCTTCGGCATCCTGACGGCGGCGCCGTTCGGCCTGAACACCCGTCAGCAGAATTCGTGGTTCTACCACAATGGCGGACTTGAGCTCGCGAACGAGTTCTACGCCAAGTACGGCGTCTACGCGCTCCCGGGCGGCAATACCGGCACCCAGATGGGCGGCTGGTTCCGCAAGGAGATCAAGACCGTCGAGGATATGAAGGGCCTGAAGATGCGCATCGCCGGCATCGCCGGCCAGGTGATGCAGCGCCTCGGCGTCATCCCTCAGCAGATCCCCGGCGGCGACATCTACCCGGCCCTCGAGCGCGGCACGATCGACTCGGCGGAATGGGTCGGCCCCTACGACGACGAGAAGCTCGGCTTCAACAAAGTCGCGCCGTTCTACTATTATCCCGGCTGGTGGGAAGGCGGGGCGATGATCAATTTCTGGATCAACAAGGACAAATGGGCGGCGCTCCCCAAGGGCTACCGCGCCGCGATCGAGGCGGCTTCGGCCTACGCCAATATCGACATGACGGCGAAATACGACGCCCGGAATCCGGCCGCCCTGCGACGTCTCGTCGGCGCCGGCGCGCAGCTGCGCCCGTTCAGTCAAGAAATCATGGAGGCGAGCTACAAGGCCTCGAACGAGATGTACGAGGAAACGATGGCGAAGAACGCCGACTTCAAGAAGGTCTGGGAATCGATGCGTGCCTTCCGGGGCGAGGAATACCTGTGGTTCCAGGTCGCGGAATACACCTACGACAACTTCATGATCCGCGCCCGGGCGCGGGGGAACTAGCGGCGAGCTCCATCCCGGCCATCGACCATCCGTCATCGCGAGGAGGCGCGGCCGACGACGCGACCCAGACGGCGCCCTGCGTGCCCCTGGCTTGCCTCGCTCCGCTCGCAAGGACGTCCGGGAAAGCGGAACGTGACTCGCGAGGCCGCGCGAGGAAGGAACGGGCGGCAAGCCGGAGCAGCCGCCCATGATCATCAGGCCCTGCGAGGCCCGCGACCTTCTCGCCGTCACGGCCATCTACCGCGAGGCCGTGCTGCACGGGCGCGCATCCTTCGAGCTCGACCCGCCGGACGAGGCCGAGATGACCCGTCGCCGTGCCGCGCTGGTCGAAACCGGCCATCCCTACCTCGTCGCGGACGTGGAGGGGGCCGTCGCGGGCTACGCCTATGCGGGACCCTACCGACCCCGTCCGGCCTACCGGTCGAGCATCGAGAACTCCGTCTACGTGGACGTGCGCTTTCGTGCCCGCGGCGCCGGGCGCGCACTCCTCGCGAGGCTCGTCTCGGATGCGGCCGACCGGGGTTTCCGGCAGATGATCGCCGTGATCGGCGATAGCGGCAACACGGCCTCGATCCGTCTTCACGAGGTCTGCGGCTTCTCCCGTGTCGGGACCTTGCGGCATGTCGGCTGGAAGCACGGGACCTGGCTCGACACGGTCCTGATGCAGCGGGCGCTCGGCCCCGGCGCGGACATGCCGAGCGATCTCGCTCTGTGATCACGCGGGGCTTGGTCTGGCGCCTCGGCGCGACGCAGCTCGTGCTCTGGGGCGTGTCCTATTACCTGATCGCGCTGTTCGGGCCGGCCATCGTGCGGGAGACCGGCTGGTCCGCCACGCTCGTCTTCGGCGGCTTCTCGCTCGCTCTCGTGACGATGGGCGCCGTATCGCCGGCCGTGGGGCGTGCCGTCGACCGGCGCGGCGGACGGGTCGTGCTGACGGCCGGGTCCGTCCTCGTGGCCCTCGGCTGCCTCCTGCTGGCCGCCGCGCGCGATCCCGCGCTCTATTGCGCGGCCTGGATCGTGCTCGGCATCGCCATGCGGATGTCGCTCTACGACGCCGCCTTCGCCGCGCTCGTGCGGGTCGGGGGTCCGGCCGCGCGCCGGCCCATCTCGCAGATCACCCTGCTCGGCGGGCTCGCCTCAACCGCCATGTGGCCGGTCGGGGCGGCATTGGCGGAGCGTTTCGGTTGGAGGGGCGCGCTCGTCTGCTACGCGGGGTTCGCCGTGCTGACCGTTCCGCTCCACCTCGCGATCCCGGCAGCGCGCCACGAGTCCGACCGGATGGCGGCCGGGCCGCCGCCCCCGCCGCCGCTCGCCAGGACGGCCCGCGACCGGCTCGCGACCACGCTCCTGTTCGCGAGCGCCACGACCCTCTCCTCGACGCTCAACTCAGCCATGTCGGCGCACATGATCGGCCTCCTGGGCGGGCTCGGGCTCGGCGCGGGCGCGGCCGTTTGGGCGTCGAGCTTGCGGGGCGTCGGGCAATCTTTGTCCCGCCTCGCCGAGATCGCGTCGGGCTCCCGCCTGTCGCCGCTCGCGCTCGGCGTGGTCGCGACCGCCATCATCCCGGCCGGCTTCGCCGTCGGGCTCGCGGCCGGCTCGTCGGCACCCGCCGCTCTCGCCTTCACCTTCCTGTACGGCGCCGGGTTCGGGCTGAACACCATCACGCGCGGGACGCAGCCGCTCGTGCTGTTCGACCCCGAGAGCTACGGCGCGGTCGCCGGGCGCCTGATCGCGCCCTCCTTCTACCTGTCGGCGCTGGCCCCCGCCGCCTACGCGGCCCTCCTGGAGGTATGGGGCGCCGCCGCCGCCATGCAGGTCGCGGCCGCCTGGTCCGGCGCCCTCCTCCTGCCGTCGCTCTGGTTGTGGCTGCGCTTCCGCCGCGGCTAAGCGGCCGTTCGGATATCCGCCATCGCCCTCGTCCTGAGGGGCCGATCGGAGATCGGCCTCGAAGGACGCACATGGTCGTGCGTCTATCGAGGCCCCCTGCGGGCCAGTCAGCATGAAAGGGGAAGTTTTAAACGGGCTCAAACGCGTCAGCGCGCGTCCGGCGGCCGCGCTTCGGCGGCGAGCGCGGCGAGCGCGTCCTCCAATCCTGTGCCGGTCTGATCCTTTGATCCAAGGCGCCGCACGGACACCCTCCGCTCCTCGACCTCCTTCCGCCCGACGACCAGGAGCACGGGCACCTTGGCGAGGGAATGCTCGCGGACCTTGTAGTTGATCTTCTCGTTCCGGAGGTCGGTCTCGACCCGCAGGCCGGCGGCGCGCGCGAGCGCCGCGACCTCGCCCGCGTAGCCGTCCGCGTCCGAGGTGATGGTCGCGACCAGCGCCTGGACGGGGGCCAGCCAGAGCGGGAAATGGCCGGCGTAATGCTCGATCAGGATGCCGATGAAGCGCTCCATCGAGCCGCAGATCGCCCGGTGGATCATGACGGGCGGCCGCTTCTCGCCCGAAGCCTCGACATAGGAGGCGTCGAAGCGCTCCGGCAGGTTGAAATCCACCTGCGTCGTCCCGCATTGCCAGTCGCGGCCGATCGCGTCCCGCAGCACGTACTCGAATTTCGGGCCGTAGAAGGCGCCCTCGCCCGGGTTGATCGCCGTCCGGACGCGCCCGCCGGATTCCCGCTCGATCCGGGCGAGCACGTCCGTCATGACCGCCTCCGCCCGGTCCCAAAGCGCGTCGGAGCCGACGCGCTTCTCCGGGCGTGTCGAGAGCTTCACCACGATCTCGCCGAAGCCGAAATCGGCGTAGGTCGAGAGGATCAGGTCGTTGATGGCGAGGCACTCGGCCTCCATCTGCGCGTCCGTGCAGAAGATGTGCGCGTCGTCCTGCGTGAAGCCGCGCACCCGCATCAGGCCGTGCAGCGCGCCCGACGGCTCGTAGCGATGGACCGCGCCGAATTCCGCATATCTGACAGGAAGATCGCGATACGACTTAACACCTTGCCTGTAGATCTGCACGTGGCCGGGACAGTTCATCGGCTTCAGCGCGAAGACGCGCTTGTCCTCGATCTCCGGGCCGGCCGAGCTCGCCTGGAACATGGCGTCCCGGTACCAGCCCCAATGGCCGGAGGTTTCCCAGAGCGACGTGTCGAGGAGCTGGGGCGCGTTCACCTCGCTGTAGCCGAGCCGGCCCAGCCGGCGGCGCATATAGGCGATGAGGGCCTGGAACATCGTCCAGCCCTTCGGGTGCCAGAACACGACGCCCGGCCCCTCCTCCTGGAAGTGGAAGAGGTCCATCTCGCGGCCGAGCCGGCGGTGGTCGCGGCGTTCTGCCTCCTCCAGCTGGTGGAGATAGAGGTCGAGCTCGCCCTGCGTCGCCCAGGCGGTGCCGTAGATGCGCTGGAGCATGGGATTGTTGGAATCGCCGCGCCAATAGGCGCCCGCGAGCTTCATCAGCTTGAAGGCACCGCCGATGCCGCCCGTCGATGCCCCGTGCGGCCCCCGGCAGAGGTCGAGCCACGTCCCCTGGCGATAGATCCGGAGCGGCTCGTCGGACCTGATGCTGTCGATGAGCTCAAGCTTGTAAGTCTCTCCTTTAGCGCTGAAAAAAGCCTTCGCATCCTCGCGCGACCACGTCTCGCAGGTGATCGGGGCGTTGCGAGCGACGATCTCCCGCATCCTCGCCTCGATGAGGGCGAGGTCCTCCGGCCGGAAGGGCTCGGCCCGGGCGAAATCGTAGTAGAAGCCGTTCTCGATGACGGGCCCGATCGTCACCTGGGTGCCGGGATAGAGGTCCTGGACGGCCTCCGCCATGACATGGGCCGCGTCGTGCCGGATCAGGTCCAGGCTCTCCGGAGCGTCCCGGGTCAGGATCTCCAGGACGGCGCCGTCCGGGACGGTCGACGAGAGGTCGCGGAGCTGTCCGTCCACCTTGGTCGCGTAGGCGCGTTTGCGGAGCGAGGGCGAGATCGCGGACGCGATCGACGCCCCGGTCGCGCAGTCCGGGAAGTCGCGACGCGCGCCGTCGGGAAAGGTGATCTGGACCATGGACATCGCCGGTCGGAGGTGCCGCGCGACGCGGCCGGATAACGGGGTTCCCTGGAGCAATCGCGCCACGAGGGCAAGGCGAGCGGCTCTCCTATGATCCCGGTAGGGCAGGATGCCGTGACGACAGGATCGGGTGACGACGGGATCACGGGCGCGCTTGCCGCCTGCCGTCGCTCGCTTAGAGAGGCATGCCGAGCACATCCAGGAGTGTCTCCCGTGGCGATCGACGTGGACGAGCTGAAGCCCTGGATCGGCCGCTCGCTGGCCGCGACGGACACGGTGACCCCGCGCTTGGTCGAGGAATACCGGGCGACCCTCGCTCCGCATCTCGCCCCGGTGCCGGCCGGGCAGGCGCCGCTCGCCATCC
>CALMTJ010000328.1 GCA_937872715.1 uncultured Methylobacteriaceae bacterium | reverse complement strand
GTCGGAAGCCACAGCCGTCGCGCCGGCCTTGCGGGTGCGCGGGTCCCGCCGCTCGGCGGAGCCCTCGGTGGCGAGTTCGGCCTGAGCCGCCTGGGCCGCACGGCGCGCGGCGGCGATGAAGCTCGTCTTGATGTCGGTCTCTGTCCCGGCCTCCGGCGGCGCGCGGCCGCGCCCCGGCTCGCGGATCTGTTCGCCGGCGATTTCGCGGGACCGCTCACGCGACGTGCGGCGGGAAGAGGCGTCACGCGCAGGCATTTCGGCGTGCGGTTCCCGCGCCGGACGCACCGTACCGGGCTCCGGCATTCCGCCGGCTGCGCGGGAGACGTCGAGGATCGGATCGCGCGGCGAGGCCGTGCGGCGGCCGGTCGAAGCGTGAACGGCATCGAGGCTCGTCGTCGCCGAGAGGCGCTCGTCGAGGGATGGCCCGCGCGCCGCCAGGCTCTCCGCCGGGCCGAGGCGGCTCGCCAGGCGGTCGAGGGCGGATTGGACGCCGTCGAGGGTCGCGCCGAGGCGCTGGTCCGAGGCGACCTGACGGGCCTGCATGTCGGCGAGACTCGCGCGCAGGAGTCCGATCTCGCCGGGATCGCTGGCGGAGACGCCCGAGACCTTGAGGCCCTGGGTGACGGCGCTGCGGGCGGCGCGCTCCACCACCGCTTCGCTCGGCGACGCCTCGCGCAGGGCCGCGACCTGCCGCAGGAGGTCGTCCATGGTGCGCTCCAGGCCCGCGAAGGCCGGATCGCTCCCGCGGGGCGCCTCGATCCGGTCGGCGAGCGTCAGGACCTGCTTCTCCAGGGCGTCGAGCCCATCGGATTCCGTGCGGCTGCCGACCCGGTCGACCTTCTCGGCGAGGCTCTTCAGCATCGCGTGGATCGACGACATGTCGGGGGACACGCCGGCGCCCCGATGCGCGGCGGTGGCGGTCTCGTCGGCACGGGCGTACAGGGCGTCGAGCTTGGAGGCCATGGCCCTGATCTGCTCGGCCAACGCGGCCGGGCCGACGCCCTTCACGTCGCTACGGATCTCCTCCAGCAACGGGCGAAGGGCGGCCTGCGTCCCCGTCGCGTCCTGAAGCTGCGCGATCTGCGCGCTCACCGCCTGGAGGCCCTGGGCGAGGCTCTGGATGCGCTCGGGTCCGGCGAGGCTGCCGATCAGGCGGCGGATCTCGTCGAGTTCGGTGAACAGGCCGCCGAGCGCTCGGGCATCGGAACCGGCGGCGCCGGCCGCCGCGACGCTGCCCAGACGGCCGGCCAGGCGCCGGACATCGTCCGCGACGCGACTGTGCACGTTCTCCGCGACGTCCTCGGCGAGCCGCTCGACCTGAGCGCGCACCCGCTCGATCGGCGCGGCGATCGCGGTGAGGTCCGTGCCGGACTGCGCCCGCTCGACCCCGGTGGCGAGGCTGACGACCGCCTGTTCCAGCGCGCCGACGTCGCGACTGGTGGCGAGCTGATCGATCGCCTCGCGCAGGCGGCCGGTCTCCCGCTGAAGTTCGGACACGGCGGGCGACGGCGCACCCGCATCCTCGTCCCGCGTCTCGAGGCGGCGGGCGAGGTCATGCCGCATGCTCGCGACGATGCCGCCGTCGGCCGGGACGATCGCGGCCGTCCCGTTCGACAACGCGCGCTGGCGCTGGCGGATGTCCTGCACCGCGCCGCGGACCTCATCGACGGCGGAGCGGCCGCGTCGGCCGAGCGGACGGGCGGCCGCGAACTGCTCGCCGAGCTGCGACATCCGGCGCTCGATATCGCCGAGCCGCTCGGTGACCTCGGTGGTCGGGCCGCCCTTGAGGGCGCGCTCGATCCGGACCTCGATCTCCCGCAGGCGCCGGCTCTCCGCATCCTGGGCGGCGCGGCGCTCATGATCGAGCGCCCGGTCGAGCCCGTCGAGGCGGCTCATCACGGCGGCGATGCCCGCGCCGTGAAGATCGGCGGACGGCGCGGATTCCGACCGCGGCTCGGGCCGGCTTTCGCGACGGTTCTCCGGGCTGGTCTCGCGCCGCGTCTCGCGCAGATCGTCGGGTTCGGCCTCGTGCCGCACCGGGCCGCGGGAGGTG
>CALMTJ010000327.1 GCA_937872715.1 uncultured Methylobacteriaceae bacterium | reverse complement strand
CCCTCATTAGGCCGGACTCTACGCACCGCTGACGGAGTTTCAGGGGGTCACGTCACCAGTTGTAGCTTTGGCTCAGAACATGCGTGTGGAAGACCTCAAGATGGTGGAAGGAACAGGCTGCACCGTAGTCGAAGATCTCGTATCGGCCATCTACCATGTCATTTGGACACTATGACGGCCGCGATCCTTCTCTCAGGCGGAATTGACTCAGTCGCTCTGGCTTTCTGGCAGCGGCCGAGTTTCGCGATCACCATCGACTACGGACAGCGTGCGGCGGAAGCAGAGATCGTTGCCGCCCGTCAGGTCTCGCAGGAACTTGGCATCAACCACGAGATCCTTCGGATAGACTGTTCGACGATTGGTTCGGGCGACATGGCCGGTGCCGCTCCAGATGCGATCGCGCCGGTGACGGAGTGGTGGCCTTATCGCAATCAGCTACTCGTGACGCTGGCCCGCGGCGCGCGGGATCACGCTCGGCATTGACAGTTTGCTTCTGGGGGCAGTCGCATCCGACCAATCCCATGCAGATGGAACACCGGCTTTCTTCGACGCAATTAATACGCTCATGGGCCGCCAGGAGGGCCAGGTCTCCGTCGAGGCTCCCGCGATAGGACTGAGCACCATCGGACTTGTGCGTACGTCGCGGATCTCCCGCGAACTGCTTGCTTGGTCCCACTCATGTCATACCGGAAACCTCGCCTGCGGAGGATGCCGAGGCTGCGTGAAGCACTACCAAGTCATTGGCGAACTTTATGGCGACCCCTATTGAGCTTGAGCCAGAGCCTCACTCTCCTTCATCGAGGTGGGTAAGTCCGTGTTCGCCTACCGGGCGACGGCATGCGCTCCCGCGGCCAGTGGAGCCGTCAGACCGACCATTCTTTGAGGTGCTCCGAGCTCTACGATCGACGCCCGGACGCCGCGCGATAACTGAAGGCGATCTATCAAACCTGCTCTGGCACTCGATGATGATCCGCGAACGGCGTCCAGCAAGAGAAGGGTATCTCGACTGGGAAAGCCGCGTTTGTCCCTCAGCCGGTGGTCTGCATCCGATCGACCTAGTGTGCCTTCCTGTTGGCGGAGATCTCCCGCAAGGGCTGTACGACCCACGGCACCATGAAATCGTAGTGATCAAGACCCAAGCTGAACCTCTCACTGCGGCCAATGCCATCAGCGTAAAAAAGTTGTGCGGTGCCACGTCAGGCATAACACTCCAGTTCGTCGCCGATCGCTCGAAAGTGGATGCTGCATACCGAGACGGCGGATCGCTCCTCTGGAGGGACGCCGGTGCCTTAACTGCCACTCTCAGCTTGACCGCTGAGGCTCTCGGTCTTGCGGCCGCTCCGCTCGGCCGAACCGGCCATCGACTGTTGACTTTGGCCGGCTTGTCGGACGAGCGATGGTTGGGAGTGGGTGCGACACATCTTACAGCGCGACACTAAGGCGTCCTTGTCGCGAATATGTCGCGCGGCGGACGCTGGTCGAACACGGCTTACTGCACCCCGGTTCGGTCGAGCGCGGCGCGACGCGGTGGTCGCGTCAAGACAGGCAATAGCTTACGCCCGGAACTTCAAAAAGAACAGATACTTAACTCCTTTGGTTCTGTTTATGTTCTCGCCCTACGAATCTGGGGGTCAGAGGTTCGAATCCTTTCGGGCGCGCCATTTTGGCTTGAGACCAGAACGGAACTCCGCCGACTCCAGTGTAGTACGGCGAGGACAGCCTGTCCGCTCCGCTTAGGCCCGTCGACATGATGGTCAGCCCACCGTAGGTCGCAGTGGCCGAAGGTCCTCACCCCTCGCTCGTCGACACCGTGACCGCGGATCGGGGCTGTTTCGCCGGGAAAGAACGGAACGACATCCCGGCCGCTTTTCGACCAAGCGGCTCGGAAAGCCTTGGACGTCCGTTGATGATACGGGGCGGTTCCGATTCGAGTGGACCGCCGTCCCGGGGAGCCGAGACCCGTCCGTGCGCTGGACCCGGCTTTCGCCGGGGCCAGCGGGCTTGGAGGCGAAGCTCGGGGCGGCCTAGGTCCGGATCAGCGGGCAGCCTCCTTGGGCCAGCGGTTTCGCGGCGTCCGGTCCGCTCGTCGTCGCCACGATCTTGCAATAGTCCCAAGGCCCCCGGCTCTCGGCGGGGGTCTTCACCTGAAGCAGGAAGGCCGGCACAAGGGCGCGGCCGTCCTGCCGGATCTCGGTCTGGCCGAACGCGTCGTCGTCGGCCGGCATGGCCTTCATGCGGGCGATCGCGGCGGCACCGCTCGCCTTGGCGGCCGGGGCGCCGAGCGCCGCGACGGCCTTGAGGTAGTGCAGCGTGCCCGCGTAGCAGCCTGCGTGGACCATGCCCGGATAGGCGCCGTCCATCTTCGGCAGCACGCGCTTCGTGAAGGTGCGGGTGCGCTCGTTCGCGTCCCAATAGAAGCTGTTCGTGTGGAGGAGGCCGCGCGCCAGGGGCAGGCCGAGCGCGTTGATGTCGTTCAGGAACATGACGGGCGCGGCGATCCGCATCTTGTCCCGCAGGCCGAACTCGTTCGCCTGCTTGAGGCAATTGACCATATCCGTGCCGCCGAGGGCGAGGCCGAGCACGTCCGCGCCGCTCGCGCCCGCCGCCAGGAGGTAGGACGAGTAATCCGTCGCGCCGATCGGGTATTTGGAATTTCCGACCGTGCTCCCGCCGGCCTGCCCGACGAAGCTCGCCGTCTCGCCCTGGATCGAGTTCCCGAAGGCGTTGTCGGTCGTGATGAAGTACCACTTCGTCCCGCCCGCCTTGACCGTCTCGAACCCGAGCGCCTTGGCGAGCATGTAGGCGTCGTAGGTCCAGTTGATCGTGTTCGGGGTGCATTGCGAGCCGGTGAAGTCCATGGAGGTCACCGCCGCACCGATGCACGCCTTGTCGCGTTCCCGCGTGATGAAGGCGAGGGCCAGCGCGACGGACGAGTTCGGCAGGCCGATCACCATGTCGACCCCTTCCGATTCGTACCAGCGGCGGGCGATCGCGGCGCCGACATCCGGCTTGTTCTGGTGGTCCGCGTAGACGACCTCGACGTTGAAGCCGTGCCGTTCCGGCCCGAAGTCGGCCACCGCCTGGCGGACGCAGGCGACCCCTCCCGGCCCGAGAAGATCGATGTAGATGCCCGAGAAATCCGACAGCACGCCGATCTTGATCGTCTGGCTCTGCGCCCGCGCGATGCCGGTCGGAGCCGCCGCGAGGGCGGTCGCGCCGGCGAGCAGGTCGCGTCTTGATATCTGGGTCACGTGTTCCTCCCGTGTGATCGCGCCCGCGGCGTCAAGGCCGTCGGCGTTCCTCGTCCGCGACGTTCCGCCGTGCTGCGGCGGCGCGCCGTTAGCCCGGCAAGCGGGGCTTGTCGATCTTCGCGAGATCGCAGAGCGGGTCGCCCTTCGCGGAGATGTCCGGGGCGCCGAAGCCGCGGGCGCGCGCCGTCGAGAAGGCCTCGCGGGCGGCCGCCAGGATCGGCATCGGCACCTTCGCGGCGTTGGCCGCCTCGCAGATGAGGGTCAGGTCCTTGTGGGCGAGGTCGATCGTGAAACCGGGATCGATGTCCCCCTTCAGGACCTTGGCAGGCCAGGCGATCTTCAGCTGGCCGTTGAACGCCGTCGTGCCGTAGATGACGTCGAGCGTGCGCTCGAGGTCGAGGCCGAAGCGCTGCGACAGGGCGAGCGCCTCCGCGTTGAGCTGGCAGGAGGTCACCGCGAGGTAGTTGTTGACGAGCTTCGTCCGCGTCCCGGACCCCGCCGGGCCGCAATGGAAGATCGTCGACCCCATGCCCTCGAGAAGGGGCTTCACCCGGGCGAAATCGGCATCCGCGCCGCCGACCATGAACAGGCATTCTCCGCGATCGGCGTGGCTCGCGAGGCGCCCGACGGGCGCATCCACGAACCCGATCCCGCGCGCCGCCGCGGCTGCCGCGATCTCGTCGCTCGTCTCGGGCGACACCGTGCTCATGTCCACCATGACCGAGCCCGGCTTCGCGTTCGCCAGGATGCCGTTCGGCCCGGCCAAGACCTCGCGCACGATCGCGGAGTTCGGCAGCATCGTCAGGATGATGCCGGACTGTTCCGCGACCTCGGCGGCGCTCGCCGCGCCGCGCGCCTGCAAGCTCTCCAGCTCGGCGACCGCCGCCGGGTTGACGTCGTTGACGACGAGCCGGAACCCCTTCCGGCAGAGGTTCGACGCCATGGGGCGGCCCATCCGTCCGAGGCCGACGAAGCCGATGGTGTCCATGCCTTCGCTCCCGCCGCTCCGCCGTCAGCCCGCGTAGGACGTCTTGACGATCGTGTAGAACTCCGCCGCGTAGCGCCCCTGCTCGCGCGGGCCGTAGCTCGACGCCTTCCGGCCGCCGAACGGCACGTGGTAGTCGAGGCCGGCCGTCGGCAGGTTCACCATCGTGAGGCCGGCTTCGGCGTTGGCTTCGAAATGGCTCGCATGCTTGCGCGAGGTCGTGACGATGCCGGCCGACAGGCCGAACTCCGTGTCGTTCGCGACCGCGAGCGCCTCGTCGTAGCTCTTGACCCGGATCACGGATGCGACCGGCCCGAAGATCTCCTCGCGGTTGATGCGCATGTCGTTCGTCGTGTCGGCGAAAAGGGTCGGCGACAGGTAGAAACCGGGCGTCTCGCGGTTCAAGCGCTGGCCGCTCACCACCTTCCGGGCACCTTCCCGGTCGCCGAGATCGATGTAGGACATGTCCTGGTCGAGCTGGCGCCCGTCCACGACCGGCCCGACCTGCGTGCCAGACTTCAGGGCGTGGTCGATCGTCAGTCGCCCGAGGCGTTCCGCAACCACGTCGACGAACCTGTCGTGGATGCCCTCCTGCACAATCAGGCGGCTCGAGGCCGTGCATCGCTGCCCGGTCTGGTAGAACGATCCGTCGACCGCGCAATCGACCGCGACGTCGAAATCCGCGTCATCGAGGACCACGAGGGGATTCTTCCCGCCCATCTCGGCCTGGACGTGGATCATGCGGGCGGCCGCCGCCCCGACGATCTTGCGGCCGGTCGCGACCGATCCCGTGAAGGTCACCGCATCGACGCCGTCCACGATCGCCTGCCCGACGACCGGCCCGGTCCCCATCACGAGGTTGAACACGCCCGCCGGGACGCCCGCGCGCCGGATGATGTCAGCCAGCGCCCAGGCGCTCGCGCAGGTCAGCTCGGACGGCTTGAACACGACCGTGTTCCCGAAGGCGAGCGCCGGGGCGATCTTCCAGGCCGGGATGGCGATCGGGAAGTTCCAGGGCGTGATGATCCCGATCACGCCGACGGGCTCCCGGCCGATCGTCACGTCGATGCCCGGCCGGACGGAGGGCAGCCGCTCTCCGCCGAGCCGCACCGTCTCGCCGCCGAAGAAGCGGAAGATCTGCGAGGCGCGCCCGACCTCTCCCGTCGCCTCCGCGCGCGTCTTGCCTTCCTCGCGCGCCAGGAGCTCGCCGAGTTCGTCGCGGCGCTCGAACAGCTCGCTGCCGATCTTGAACAGGATGTCCGAGCGCGCCTGCGTCGTGGTGCGCCTCCAGGCCGGGCCGGCACTCCGGGCCGCGGCCACCGCGTCCGCAACCTGTTCGCGCGACGCCATGGCGTACTCGCCGACGACGTCGTTCGTGTCCGACGGGTTGATGTTCGGCGCCGCGTCCGCGCCGTCCACCCACTCGCCCGCGACCAAGTTCTGGTGAATGCCCAATGCTGCCCTCCCGGACCGGGTCAGGGACGGGACGCTCCCCTGAGGGGGGCTTCCCGGTGCGTCCTGCGGCCGATCTTTGGGGCTATCGTACAAGCGCCGGCCCGCGGCGGAAATCCCGATCCGCGAAAGCCGGTATGCCGAGATTCGAAGTGCATGGCCTGGGCCCCGCTGGCATGGCCGGCGGACGCGACGCCCGGCCTGCGGGCTGCCCGGTCCGCCTCCCTGCGCATCGGGCGGGGCGCGTCGCCCGCCTCGCCGGAGATCTCGATGAGCGCCCTCGCCACCCGGACGGATACCGCCACCCGGACAGACCTTGCCGCCGGCGCCGCACAGCCCGATTGGCCGCTGGACATCTTCGGTGCGCTTCGGAACAGCGGCGTCACCCAGGCCTCCTACGTGCCGGATGCCGGGCATTCGCGGCTGATCAGCCTCCTGCACGCCGATCCCGAGGTGAGGACGGTCGTGCTGACGACGGAGGAGGAAGGTATCGCGCTGTCGGCGGGAGCCTGGCTCGGGGGAGCGCGCGCGGTCCACCTGATGCAGTCGAGCGGGGTCGGCAACTGCATCAACATGTTGTCCCTGATGAATGCCTGCCGCTTCCCGCTGCTCAGCCTCGTGACGATGCGGGGCGAGTGGGCCGAGTTCAACCCGTGGCAGGTGCCGATGGGACGCGCGACCCCGGGCGCCCTCGAGCTGATGGGCGTCACGGTGCTGCGCCTGGAGCGTCCCGACGAGGCGCGCGAGACGATCGAGGCGGCCGCGGCGCTCGCCTTCGACGGCGACGGGCAGATCGCCGTCCTGATTTCCCAGCGCATGCTCGGCCGCAAGAAATGGGTGGAGGGCAAGCGATGAACGCGGTGTCTGGCACGCTGGACCGGCGGAAGGCCGTCAGGACCCTCCTGGCCGAGCGCGGGGATTGCCTCGTCGTCACCGGCCTCGGCTCGCCGACCTACGACGTGTTCGATGCCGGCGACCACGACGGGAACTTCTACCTGTGGGGCGCGATGGGCGGGGCGGCCATGACCGCCCTCGGCCTTGCGTTGGCCCAGCCGGCGCGGCCGGTCGTGGCGGTCACGGGCGACGGCGAGCAGATCATGGGCTCGGGGGCGCTCATGACGGTCGCGATGGCGGCGCCCGGGAACCTGACCATCGTGGTCCTGGACAACGGCCATTACGGCGAGACCGGGATGCAGACGAGCCATTCGGGTCTCGGCGTGCGCCTCGCCGCGCTCGCCCGGGCGAGCGGCTTCGCGGACGTGGTCGAGCTGACCGACGAGGCGAGCCTCGTATCCTTCAGGCCGAGGATACGGGAGGTCTCCGGCGGGCCTCGCTTCGCCGCCGTCGGGATCGCGTCCGGTCACGTCGAGCGGGCGCTGCCTCCGCGCGACGGCGTGTTCCTGAAGCAGCGGTTCCGGCGTCATCTCGGCTTTCAGGTCGCCTGATCAGCGCGGCTCGCCCTCGACCTGGAAGTCCCAGCGGCCCTCGGCCACGAGCGCGGCGATCTCCGCCCGGATCAGGCCGGCGACCGCCGCGCCCGCGATGGACGCCGCCTTGTCCGACGGCGAGGCGAGGAGGAGCTCGCGCGTGATCCCGGGTCGTGCGAGCGACGCGGTCTCGAGCCGACCCGCCTGCACCTCCGCCCGGATGGCGGAGGGGGGCAGCAGCGTGAAGCCGATCCCCTCCTCCACGATGCTGGTCAGGACGCGGAACGAATCCGCCTCGACGAGGACCTCGACGGGCAGGTCTCGCCGGGCCGCCGCCTTCTCCACCAGGATCCGGAGGCCGTGCGAGTGGCTCGGCAGCGCGAGCTTCCGGCCGAGCAGCCAGGCGAGGTCGACCGGATCCCGGGCGGCGAGGCCCGAGCCGATCGGACCGACGGCCACCAACCGGTCGCGGCCGAGCGTCTCGACGGTCAGGTGCCAGTCGACAGGCGGTCCGTAGATGATGGCGAGGTCCGCCTCGCCCCGATGCAGCCATTCGACGAGGTGGCCGCCATAGCTTTCCACGATGCGCAGGGACACGCCCGGAAGCTCCGCCACGGCTCGCCGGGCGATCCGCGCCGAGAGGACGGAGCTCACCGTCGGGACGATGCCGAGGATCACCTGCCCGGACGGCCTGTCGCCGAGGGAGCGGATGTCGTCCCGGATCCGCTCGATCTCCCGCACGAGGCCCGAGCTTCGATCCCGCAGCATCTGTCCCGCGCTCGTCAGCGACATGCCCCGGCCGTTGCGGACGAACAGCTCGGATTTCAGCTCGTGCTCGAGGAGCTTGACCTGGCGGCTGAGCGCCGGCTGCGCGACGCGCAGCCGGTCCGCGGCTTTGCTCAGGCTGCCGAGCTCGGCGATCGCGTGAAAGGTTCGGAGTTGACGAAGGTCCAATCGGCTACCCGAGTGGAAGGGCTGGGGCGAGCAGCGTCCGGGCCGGTTTCGGCACGGACCCGACACGCACCTGCGGGCGGCGCCGGACAGGCCGGCCACCGGCCGCGGCTGATCGCGGTCTACACGGGCCGAACTTCCCTGTCGAACGAGGCTCGGGCAGGCCCTAGGATGGCGGATCGCCCGACCGTATCGGCGCCAGGAATGTCCGGACCACGCTTTCCCAGAGCGCGATGCCGGTCCCGAGAGCCGCGTCCGGGAAGTCGTAATCCGCCGCATGGAGCGGGCGTGCGCCCTCCGTGCCCGTCCCGAGCCAGTAATAGGCGCCGGGCCACCGCTCGAGGAAATAGGCGAAGTCGTCGCCGCCCATGGTGGGGCGGGGCGTGTCGGCGACGTTGGCCTCGCCGACCGCCTCGACGGCGGCGGCGCGGAGCGCCCGTCTGAGATGCGGGCTGTTGGCCGTGGGCGGGCATCCTCGCGCGACCGCCACCGAGCAGCTCGCGCCGTAACGGGACGCGGCCGCCCGGGCCGCCTCCTCCACCCAGGCGATCGCCTCCGCCCGAGACGTCGCGTCGAGGCAGCGGATCGTCCCCGCGAGGGTGAGCGCGCCCGGCGTGAGGTGGCGCTGCCCGTCCGTGGTGAATTCCGAGACGGTGATGACGGCGGGCGTGTCGGCGCGGCGGCGGCGCAGGAAGCTCTCCTGGAGCGCCAGCACGGTGGCGCTGCCGGCGGCCATCACGTCGTCGCCGTTCGCCGGCAGCGCCGGATGGAACGGCCGGCCGGCGAACGAGATCTCGAACCGGTCCGCCGACGCCATGGCAGCGCCCGGGTGGAGCGCGACCTGACCGAGCGGCAGGTCCGGCCAATTGTGCAGGCCGAGGATCGCGGCGAAGTCGAACCCGTCGAGCGCGCCGGATTCCAGCATGGCGGCCGCGCCGGCGCCCGTCTCCTCCGCCGGCTGGAAGATCAGGACGAGCGTGCCCTCGAAGGGCGTCCCGGCCAGCCGCTCTGCCGCGCCGAGCAGGATCGCGGTATGGCCGTCGTGACCGCAGGCATGGCTGACGCCGTGCCTGAGGGAGCGATGCGGCGCTCCCGACGTCTCCTCGATCGGCAGGGCGTCCATGTCGGCCCGGATGCCGAGCACCGGGCCGGCGCCGCGCCGCAGCACCCCGAGCACGCCCGTCCCCGCGACCTCCCGCGCGACCTCGTAGCCGGCCCGCTCGAGCACGCCGCCGACCATGTCGGCCGTCTCGCGCTCCTGGAAGGCCAGCTCCGCATGTGCATGCAGCCAGCGCCGCATCTCGATGGCGCCGGCGAGATCGCTCCCCCGCGGCACCGCCGTCGCGGCCATCGTCAGTGCCCGGCGGTCCGGGGCGCGAGCCCGGGCAGGCGGAGCGCCCGCTCGGCCGCCTGCAGCAGCATCGTGATGGTGAAGATGCTGAGCATGTAGACGAGGGTCGCGACGAGGAAGATCTCGAAGGTCCGGAACGTCTGCTCGGAGATCTCGCGCGTGCGCTGCGTCAGCTCGATATAGCCGATCGTGAGCCCGATCGCCGTCGCCTTGAAGCAGTTCGCGAACTCGGTCGTGAGCGGCGGAAACACGATGCGCAGGACCTGCGGAAGGAGGATCAGGACGTAGACGTGGACCTCGCGGAAACCGATCGCGAGGCTCGCCTCCCGCTGCCCCCTGGGAAGGCTCTGGAGCCCGGCCCTGACGATTTCCGCGACCCGGGCGGACATGAAGAACCCGAGCGCGGCCGCGAGGGTCCAGAATTCCGGGTCGGGGAGGTCCCGCTTCAGCCAGTTCCCGGCCGACCGCGGCAAGAGTTCAGGCAGCACGAAGAACCAGAGGAACAGCTGCACCAGCATCGGCACGTTGCGGAACAGCTCGACGAAGCAGCCGGCGGCTCGCCGGAGGAGGCCGGGGCGCGGCACCGTGCGGAACACCCCGACCGGGATGCCGAGCAGAAGGGCGAGCGCCATCGCGGCCAGGAAGGCCAGGACGGAGGCCTTCCAGCCCGACAGGATCAGTTCGAGATTGCTCTCCCCGAACGACAGCGAGGCCGGCGCCGTCAGGAAGGAGAAGTCGAACACCGGCTCACACGCCCTTGTCGGTCGGCTCGACCATGAACTGGCGCATGGCCTTCGTCATCTCGAGATCGTAGGGCGGGACACGGAACCAGCGGTCGTAGTTCTTCTCGAACTCGCCGGACTTGATCATCGCGACGATGGCCTCGTTGGCCATCGTCCTGAAGCCGTCGTCGCTCCTGTTGATGTCGATCGAGACCGGCAGGACAACCGGCGCGTTCCAGTCGTCGAGCCAATGGTAGGCGGCCGGGTCGGCGAGGCGCGCGAGGAACGGCAGGATCGTGACCTTGTCGTTGATGAGCGCATCCGCCCGGCCCGTATCCAGCAGCATGACGTTCTCCGCGACGTCCTTGGCCGATACGACGCGGATGCCGAGCTTCGATTCCCGGTCGAGGTCGGCGAGCATCTTCTGCTGAACCGTCCCCTGCTGGACGGTGACGCTCTTGCCCTTCAGGTCGGCGACGCCCTTCACGTCGTGCCGCGCGAGGATCAGGGTGCCGGGCCCGATATAGATGTTGTAGGTGAAGGCCACGACCTTCTGGCGCTCAAGCGTGTTCCCGGTCCCGGCGCATTCCATGTCGATCGTGCCGTTCTGGACGAGCGGGATCCCGTTCGACGGATCGACGGGCACGTATCGGGTCTTGATGTCGGGCCGCTTCAGGGCCGCCTTGACGTGCTCGGCGATGTATTTGCAGACCTCCACGGTGTAGCCCGTCGCCGGAGCCGATCCCTCCGCGAAGGAGAAGGGCGGCGCGGCGGGCCGGTGGCCGATGACGATCTCGCCGCGCTCCTTGATCTTGTCCAGGGTCGGCGTAGGCGCCTGCGCCGCGACCGGGCCGGACAGACCGACCAGACCGAGCACCGCCAACCATCCCGCACGACGCGTCATCATACACACTCCCGTTCTGTCGTCAGCCAGGCGACGCGAGGCTATCAGGCAAGCCGCCAATCGATCCACACGACCCCGCGCTCGCGGATGGCGCGGCAGGCGGAGGCGAGCGCCCCGATCTGCTCCGCCGGGATCTTGGCGAAGACGCTGCCGGGCACGTAGCCGACCGGGAAATGGAGCCGCGCGTGGTCGCCGTAGAAGAGGCCGATGTCGAAGATCGGGGCCGTCGATCCGCCCCAGACCCGCGGCGGGAACCTCAGGAAGACGAGGTCGCCGGCGAGCGGGTAGAGCGTGGCGTTCTCGAGGGGAGGGGTCGCGTCGCGCCGCCCCTCCGGGATCTCGGCGCCGTCCAGACCCGACGATATCTCGGGCCCGGTCCACATGGCGTGGATCGAGCGTGTCCGTCGCGGAACGGAGAGCCACGATTTGAGGAGGTCGACGGCGCTCGGCGCGGCCTCCTCGAGGAGGGAGGCCGTGGCGCGCAGACCGCTCTCCGCCTCGCTGATCTCGATCGCCGCCGGCATCGCGCTCCCTCCTCAATAGGCCGCGGCGGCGCCGCGCAGCTCGAGCTGCCGTACCGCGCGGGACAGGGCGAAGGAGATCGCGAAGAACACGACGGCGATCAGGATGTAGAAGAAGGGAAGCTGCCCCTCCCGCTGGCCCAGCCGAGCCGCGACGCCCACGAAATCCGGAAGGGTGAGCACGTAGACGAGCGAGGTGTCCTGGAAGAGGATCACGGTCTGGGTGAGGAGGATCGGCAGCATGCGGCGGATCGCCTGCGGCAGCACGACGTAGCGGTAGAGGTCGACGGAGGAAAGGCACAACGCGCGGCCGGCTTCGTACTGGCCCCGGGCCACGCTCTGTATGCCGGCGCGGATGATCTCCGAGTAATAGGCGGCCTCGAAGATCATGAAGGTGAAGAAGGCCGAATAGACCGGGCCGATGGGGACCGGGAAGCGGGCGCCGATCACGCGTTGCGCGAGGAGCGGCATCAGGAGGTAGAACCAGAAGATGACGAGCAGCAGCGGCACGCAGCGGAACAGGGTCACGTAGGCCCAGGCGACCGCGCTCAGGGCACGGGCTCCCGAGATCCGTGCGAGCGCGATCGGAATCCCGACGAGCATGCCGGCGATGGCCGAGACCGCCGCGAGGGTGACGGAGAAGACGAGCCCTTCCGCGAGTTGCGGAAGGGCAGCCAGCAGGACCTGCCAGGACGACGCCATGACCCGCCCGCTGCCCTGCGACGTGCCCCCCCCGCGCGTCAGAGCGTCGTCGGATCGTCCGTCGGGTTGGCCATCTGCTTCTTCAGCGCCTCGTTCATCGGCAGGTTGTAGGGCGGCGCCATGAGCCACTTCTCATAGTTCTTCGTGAACTCGCCCGAATCCATCATCTTCTTGATCGCGGCGTTCACGAGCGACCGGAATCGGTCGTCCCCCTTCGCCATCATGATGGCGTCGTTCTCCGGCTGCCCCGACCAGTCGGGCACGAAGGTCAGGTCGGCCGCATCGCGCGACTTCGCGATATAGGTCGACAGGAGGATGGGATCGTTCAGCGCCGCGTCCACGCGGCCGGTCTCGAGAAGCAGGAAGTTTTCGGCCGTATCCTTGGCCAGGACGGGCTTGATCCCGAGCTTCAGCTCGCGGTCGAGCTCGGTGAGCTGGCGCTGCTGGACCGTGCCCTGCAGGACCGCGACGGAGCGGCCCTTCAGGTCCTTCACGCTCGCGATGCCGGAGGAGCGCCGCACGGCGAAGCGCGCATCCGGGAAGATGGTCGAGTAGCTGAACGCGACGATCTTCTGGCGCTCGACCGTGTTCCCGGTCGTCGCGCATTCGAGGTCGATCGTGCCGTTCTGGACGAGCGGGATGCGGTTCGAGGGGTCGGCCGGTACGTAGGCCGTGCGAAGATCCGGCCGGTTCAGGGCCGTCTTGAGCTGCTCGACGACGTATCTGCATATCTCGACCGTGTAGCCTACGACCTCGCCCTTGTCGTTTACGTAGCCGAAGGGGGGAGAGGACGGGCGATGGCCGATCGTGACCTGCCCCCGTTCGAGGATCTTATCGATCGTCGGCGTCGATTGCGCGGCGACGGGAGAAGCGGACAGGGCCGGCGCCACGAGCGCGGACCCGATGACCAACAAGGCTGAAATCGGACGCATCGACGTTTCTCGGCAGGAGTTGACGTCGGGAAAGTACACGAGGAGCGACGCCTGTAAAGTAGCTTGTATCCTTTCCGTCACCGAATCCCGCGCATCTCGTCGCCCATCGCCCGATCGGTCGCGATGCTCACGTCATCGCCTTCCCGTCGCCCAGCCAGGACGGCGCGGCGGCATCGGCCGTCGGGCCGCCGCATGGCGGCTGTCCCAGACGCTCGAGGAGCCGCTCCGCGCTTCCGATGATGTGCCGGTGGAGCGCGGCCGGCAGGGCGGGGTCGCGCCGGGTGTAGAGGTCGAGGAGCTCGGCATCCTCGGACACGACGTCGTCGACATGGATACCCGCGATCTGGACCTGCATCTTCACGAACCGCTCGACCCTGAGGTGCAGCTTGTGCACATGGTCGAGGACGTGATCCTTGCCGGCCGGGCTGTAGAGCGCCCGATGGAACTCCCAGTTCAGCCGCGGCAGCACGGCAGGGTCGCGGCTCTTGCCGATCGCGGCCGCCCGGCGCGAGGCTTCCTTGACGTCCTCGGCCGTGGCGCGGGCGCAGGCCAGCCCGACGAGCCAGCCCTCGATCAGGTCGCGGAGCTCGAAATTCTGCTTGATCTCCTCGAGCGAGATCCCCGCCACCACGGCGCCGCGGTGGAATTGCTGGGTGACGAGCCCTTCCGCCTCCAGGAGGTTCAGGGCCTCCCGGACCGGGACCTTGCTGATGCCGAATTCGGCCGCGAGCTGCTCCTGCCGGAGCTGGAAACCCCCGGCCAGCTCGCCGCCGATGATCCGGCGCCGCAGCGCCTCGGCGACCTGCGCGCCCATCGTCTGCCGCATCAAACCCGCGGCGGGGCGGGCCGCAGCCTTTCTCGGCTTGGCGGACGCGGAGGACGCGCGCGGTTTCGCATCGGCCTGGTTCATTCTCGACTCGTGTCCCTGTTCCGGCCGCGGGCGGAGCCCTTACCGCGCGGTCATGCCCACGAACTTCGCGGTCCGTTCGTCGCGCGGCGCGTCGAAGATCTGGCTCGGCGGTCCGACCTCGGCGAGCCTGCCCCGGTCGAAGAACGCGACACGGTCGGCGATCTCGCGCGCGAACCTCATCTCGTGGGTCACGATCAGCATCGTCATCCCGTCCGTCCGGAGCTTGCGGAGCGATTGCAGGACCTCGGCGACGAGCTCGGGATCGAGCGCGGAGGTGACCTCGTCGAGCAGCATGTAATGCGGTTCCATGGCGAGCGCACGGGCGATCGCGACGCGCTGCTGCTGACCGCCGGACAGGCGGCCCGGGAAGGTGTCTTTCTTGCTCTCGAGGCCCACATAGGCGAGCTGCCGGAGCGCGGCCGCCTCCGCCTCGGCCCGCCCCATGCGCTTCACCACCTTCAGGGCGAGGGCGACGTTCTCCAGCGCCGTCAGGTGCGGGAACATGTTGTATTGCTGGAACACGATGCCGAGCTTCTGACGAAGGCGGTTCAGGTCCGTGCGCTTATCGTGGACGGAGATGCCGTCCACCTCGATCGTGCCCCCGTCGATCGCTTCCAGCCCGTTGATGCATTGGAGGAGCGTCGACTTCCCCGAGCCGCTCGAACCGATCAGGCACAGCACCTCGCCGCGTTCAACGTCCAGCGACACGCTCTCGATGACACGGAGCGACCCGAACCGCTTGGACACGTCACGGAGCGAGATCATGCTTCATCCTCGCCTCGACCCGTTGCCCGTAGACCGAGCAGGGATAGCAGATCAGGAAGTAGAGGAGCCCCGACACGGCGAACACCACGAACGGGGCATTGGTCTGGGTGACGACGACCTGGGACGACTTCATCAGCTCCATATATCCGACCGTGCTGACGAGGGCCGTGTCCTTGACGAGCGCGAGCAGGAGGCCGAGCCAGGCCGGGAACACGACCCGGGCCGCGAGCGGAAGGAGGATGTGGCGCACCTCCTGGCCCGCCCCCATGCCGAGGGCGCGCGCCGCCTTGCGGGTCCGGGCATCGACGGACCCGAAGCCCGCCCGCGCGATCTCGGACGCGAAGGCGGCCGCGTAGAGGGCGAGCACGCCGATCGCCAGGCTGAACGGGTCGAGATCGATCCCCAGGATGCCGACGAAAGTGCCGACCAGGATCAGGAGCACGAGAAGCGGCACGCTCCGGAGCACGTCGACGAAGGGGCCGGTCAGGATCCGCGCGAGCCGGGAGACGAATCTCAGCCAGCCGAGCGCGAGGCCGAGGATCGAGGCGATCAATCCCGCGAAGAGGGTCAGCAGGATCGTGCGCCCCGCTCCCTGCAGCAGGAACAGGACGTCCCCGTTCCCGAGATCGTGATAGGGCGAGAAGTTCACCTCGCCTCCCGCGTCAGCCTTCGGCCGTAGAGCGAGGCGGCGGCCATGAGCGCCTTGGCCAGCAGGTAGTACAAGCCGGCCGTCGCGAGGAAGAACTCGAGCGTGCGGAACGACCGGCTCTGCACGAACTGGGTCACGCCCGTCAGTTCCCGCAGGCCGATGAGCGTGCCGAGCGAGGAGTTCAGCATCGCCCAGATCATCTGGTTCACCGTCGGCAGGTAGACGATGCGGGCCATCAGCGGCAGCACCACGTGGAAGGAGGTCTGGCCGAAGGTCATGCCGAGCGAGCGCGCCGCCGACCTCTGCTGCACCGGGACGGCCTGGAGCGCGCTCCGGTAGGTGTCCGCGAGGTATCCGGCGTTGTTCAGGGAAATCGCGATGACGGCGACGAGGAAGCTCGACAGGTTGATGCCGAGCGCGCCGAGCCCGTAATAGAACAAATAGATCTGGAAGAGGCAGGGCGTGTTGCGCGCGGCCTCGACGAAGCAGCGGGCCGGCACCCGCGTGGCGGCCGGACCGCGGAGGAGGGCGCCGAGCGCGATCGCGAGCGGCACCCCGGCGGCGATCGACAGGCCGGTCACCTCAAGGGTGACCAGCGCCCCGGCGAGAAGGTCGGGCAGATCCTCGAGAACCGTCCTCCAGTGAAACTCGTAGTCGAAGGTCATCGACCAGGACCGCGAGAAACGGGAGGGGAGGTCAGTAGGTGCCGTCCGCCGTCAGGGCCGGCGGGGTCCCGAGCCCGAAATACTTCTTGTAGAGCTCGGCGTAGCGGCCGCTGCGCGTCTGCTGCCACAGGAAGAGGTTGAGCCAGCGCAGGAGCTCGCCGTCGCGCTTGTTGACCGCGATCGCGCACAGGTCGGCGGCCCCGGGGGCGTTGCCGATCACGGCCAGATTCTTGAACTGGGGCGTCTGCCCGAGGACGGAGCCGACCGTATTGCTGACGACGAGGCCGTCGACCTTGCCCTGGGACAGGGCCACGTAGCTGTCGATCTCGGTCCCGTAGCCCGTGTACTTGTCGCGGCCCTGTCCCCAGCCCTGAAGACCGGCCAGCATGACGGCCTCCGTCGTCGTGCCCGTGACGCCCCCGACGGAACGGCCCTTCAGGTCGTCGAAGGATTTGATGCCGCCGTCCACCCGCGTCAGGATGACGTTGGTATAAGCCGTGTACGGCACCGTGAACGCGACCGTCTTCGCCCGCTCGAGCGTCGGAGAGGTGCTGGCGATCAGGACGTCGATCCGGTTCGCGACGAGCGCCGGGACGCGGTCGGACGAGGACGTCTCCACGACGACGGACTTCACGCCGAGCGCCTGGGCGATGTCCTTGCAGGTCTGGACGTCGAAGCCGTCCGGCTCGTTTCCCTGCCCGCGGAAGCCGGCCGGCGGGAAGTCGAGCATGACGCCGCATCGGACCTGCCCGGCCTTGACGACGTCGTCGATCTTGTCCGCCAATGCCGGCGGTGCCATCCACAAGGAGAGCAAGGCCAGAGCCGCTGCCGAGTTCCACCGTCCCATGCGATCCCTCCACCGTCGTGCGATTACGATGAGATAAAGTATCTGATTTGTCAAAGCGGGATTCGGCCTTTAACTGGGCTCGCGCAGGACACCCACGGAGGAGGCCCTGATGGACAGCAGCGCGGACGTGGTGGTCATCGGCGGAGCCGCGATCGGCAGCGCGGCGGCCTGCGCCCTGTCGGACAATCCCGATTTCGACGGGAGGATCGTCGTCCTGGAGAAGGACCGTTCCTACGCCCAAGCGGCGTCGTCGCTGTCGACGAGCGGCGTGCGCCAGCAATTCTCGAGCGCCGTCAACGTCGAATTGTCCAAGTACACGGTCGCCTTCCTCGACGAGGCGGACCTCCATCTCGGAACGGACGGCGATCCGTCCGGCGTCGTCTTCCACCAGAACGGATATCTTTACCTCGGCGGGCCGGCCTCCGTCGATGCGTTCGAGCAGAACAACCGGCTGCAGCGTTCGCTTGGCGTGGACGTGCGGCTCCTCACGAAGGCGGAGCTCGGGCGCCGCTTTCCCTGGCTGACGCTCGAAGACGTGGAGATCGGGTCCTTCGTCGGCCGCGGCGAGGGCTGGCTCGACGGCTACGTGTTCATGAGCGCCTTCAAGAAGCGCGCCCGGGCGAACGGGGTCGAGTACCGCTATGTCGAGGCCGTGGAGCTCATCCGCGACGATGGCCGCGTCACGGGCGTGCGCTGCGCGGACGGGACGCGGATCCTCGCTCCGCACGTGATCAACGCGGCCGGCGCCTCCGGCCGCGACATCGCCCGGATGGCCGGGCTCGACCTCCCGGTGGTGAACGTCAAGCAGACCGTCTACGCCTTCGAGAGCCCGTTCGCGTGCCCGGAGATGCCCTACACCTTCGATCCCGACCGGCTGTTCTTTCGGCCGGAGGGCGGCTCCTACATCGCCGGCCTCGGCATCATGGACCATGAGGAGATGAAGGACCGCGAGATCGATCACGGCCTCTTCGAGGAGGAAGTTTGGCCACGGCTCGCCTTCCGGATCTCGGGTTTCGAGAACGCCCGGCTCCGCAGCGCCTGGGTCGGCCATTACGACATGAGCGTCTTCGACCACAACGCCTTCATCGGCCCCGTGCCGGGCCTCGCCGGATTCTACCTCGCGAACGGGTTCAGCGGCCACGGCCTGATGCACGCCCCCGGGATCGGCCGCGCGCTGTCGGAGCTCGTTCTCTACGGAGAATACCGGACGCTCGACCTTTCCGAGCTCTCCATGGCCCGCATCGCGGCGGGGACGCCGATCCGCGAGAACATTCAATATTGAAGGCTGTTTGGGGATCCACCATCCTCCTCACCTGAGTGCCGATCGGAGATCGGCCTCGACGGACGCAAGGTGGTCTTGCGTGCTTCGAGGGCCGCCTGCGGCGGCACCTCAGCACGAGGTAGGTATTTCCAGACGGGCTCTACGAGCTCCGCTGTCGGGGCCCGCGTGACTCGGCGGCCACCGGCCCGGACATCTCCGGAAGAAGCCCTCGCAGTCCCCGGGAGGTCAACCCTTCGCCGCGGAGAGGACGTTCCGCACGATCCCGACCGCCTCCAGGACGGCCTCCCGGCTGACGTCGAGATGGGTGACGGCGCGCAGCCTCGTGGGTCCGTGGATGCCGGCCCTCAACCCGTGCGGCAGGAGGCGGGCGTTGAACTCCGCCGCGCTGAGGCCCGAGCCCGACACGTCGAAGAACACGATGTTCGTGTCCACCGGCTCGACCGTGATCCCGTCCAGCGCCGCGAGTTCCCGGGCCAGCAGCTGGGCGTTCTCGTGGTCCTCCGCGAGGCGGTCGACATGGTAGTCGAGCGCGTGGAGGCAGGCGGCCGCCAGGATGCCCGCCTGCCGCATCGACCCGCCGAGCCTCTGCTTCCAGCGCCAAGCCGCGTCGATGAAGGTCTTGCGGCCGGCCAGGATCGCCCCGACCGGCGCCCCGAGCCCTTTCGTGAAATCGAGGTACACGGTGTCGAACAGGCCGGCGAAGCGCGCCGGCTCGATCCCGCTCGCCACGGAGGCGTTCATCAGGCGCGCGCCGTCCATGTGGACCGCGAGGCCGTGCTCCCGCGCGAGCTCAACGACGGCCGTCATCTGCTCGAGCGGCCACACGGTGCCGCCCCCGATATTCGCCGTCTGCTCCACGACCACCAGGCGGCTCCGGGGCAGATAGCGATTGTCCGGGCGGATCGCGCGCTCCAGTGTCGCGCGATCGTACAGGCCGCGCGGGCCGGAGACCTTGCTGACCATCGCGCCGGCGAGCGCCGCCGGCGCGCCGCCCTCGAAGTTGAAGAGATGGGCCGTCTCGTGGGAAATGATCTCGTCGCCTTGCCGGCAATGGACCAGGACCGCGATCTCGTTGGCCATGGTGCCGGACGGCAGGAACATCGCGGCCTCCTGCCCGAGAAGCGGGGCGATCCGCTCGAGGAGCCGCGTGACCGTCGGGTCCTCGTTGTGCTGTTCGTCGCCGACCTCCGCATTCGCGATCGCCTGCCGCATCGCGGCGGTTGGACGGGTCTTGGTGTCGCTGTAGAGATCGATGCGAAGAGCGGACATGTTTTTCCCCGGAAAGCCGATGATGTATCTTGGATACTTTATCTGCCGATGCTAGACAACGCCACCCTCATCGGAGCCCTTCCATGTCAGGACGCCTGTCGAACCGCCGCGCCGTCATCACCGGGGCGGCCAAGGGCCTCGGCCTCGCTTGCGCGAAGCGCTTCCTCGACGAGGGAGCCCGCGTCCTCCTCGCCGATCTCGACGAAGCGGGGCTCGCCGAGGCGCTCCGGTCCCTCGAACCATACGGCGAGGCCGCGAAGACGCGCCGCTGCGACGTCGCCCATCGCGAGGAGATAGAGGCGGCGATCTCGGCCTGCGCGGAGGCCTGGGGCGGCATCGACATCCTGGTCAACAACGCCGGCATTGCCATTTCCGCGGACATCCTCAAGATCGATTCCGACACGTTCAACAAGGTGATCGCGGTCAACCTCACCTCCGCCTTCCACGGTACGCAGATCGCGGCACGGCGGATGATAGAGCAGGGTACGGGCGGCGTCGTGATCAACATGTCCTCCGTCAACGCCGTCCTCAACATTCCCCATCTCCTGGCCTACAACGTGTCCAAGGGCGGGCTGAACCAGCTGACGAAGAACACCGCGATCGCGCTCGCGCCACACAAGATCAGGGTCTGCGGCATCGGGCCGGGAACCGTTCTGACCGAGCTCACCCGCAACGCCGTCTGGACGGACGAGGCGGCGCGCCGCTCCATCCTGTCGCGGACGCCGATCGGCCGGGCCGGCGAGCCGGAGGAGATCGCCTCCATCGCGGCGTTCCTCGCCTCCGACGACGCCTCCTACGTCACGGGCGAGACGATCTACGCCGATGGCGGTCGCCTCGGGCTGAACTACACGGTGGCGACGGAGGGCTGACGATGAGCGTCAGGGTCGGGGTCGACATCGGCGGCACCTTCACGGACGTCGCCCTGGAGGACGGCGCCCGCCGCTGGTCGGTCAAGGTGCCGACGACCCATGCGGCGCCCGAACGCGCCGTCCTCGACGGCGTCGGGCGGGCGCTGGCGGCCGCCGATCGCTCCTTCGCGGACGTGACGCTCCTCGTACACGGCACGACGCTCGCCACGAACGCGCTCATCGAGCGCAAGGGAGCCCGCACCGCGCTTCTCACCACGGAGGGGTTCCGGGACGTCCTCGAGATGGGCAACGAGGGGCGTTTCGACCAGTACGACATCCGGGCCCTGAAGCCGGAGCCGATCGTGCCGCGCCACCTGCGCTTCACGGTCCGCGAGCGGCTGCGCCACGACGGTTCGGTGATCGCGCCGCTCGACGAGGCGGGCGTCGCCGAGGCCGCCCGGCGCATCCGGGAGGCCGGGGCGGAGGCGGTCGCAATCGCCTTCCTGCACGCCTACGCGAACGGCGACCACGAGGCGCGGGCGCGCGACATCCTGGCCCGGGAACTGGGATCCGCCGCGCTCTCGACGAGTCACGAGGTATCCCCGCAGATGCGGGAATACGAGCGGGTCTCGACGACCTGCGCCAACGCCTACCTGCAGCCCGTCGTGAGCGGCTATCTGCTGCGCCTGGAGGAGAGCCTGAAGGCGAAGGGCCTCGCCGGCCCGATGCTCCTCATGCTGTCGAGCGGCGGCCTGACCACGGTCGATACCGCCTCGCGCTTCCCCATCCGGCTCCTCGAATCGGGACCCGCCGGCGGCGCCATCTTCGCCTGCGACATCGCCGAGCGGCTCGGCCTCGAGCGCGTCCTCTCCTTCGATGTCGGCGGCACCACGGCCAAGTTCTGCATGGTGGACGAAGGTCAGGTCCGCCACTCGCTCGATTTCGAGGTCGCCCGGACCTACCGCTTCAAGAAGGGCAGCGGCCTGCCGGTCCGCGTCCCGGTCGTCGACCTCGTCGAGATCGGCGCGGGGGGCGGCTCGATCGCGCGGGTGGACGCCGTCGGCCGCATCGCGGTCGGGCCGGACAGCGCGGGCTCCGAGCCCGGGCCCGCCTGCTATCTCCGCGGCGGCCGGGACGGCACCGTCACCGATTGCGACCTCATCCTCGGCAAGCTCGACCCGGACGCCTTCGCGGGCGGGACGATGCGGCTCGGCCGGGACGAGGCCCGCGCGGCGCTCGACGATGCCGTCGCCCGCAAGGTCGAGCTCTCCGTCGAGAACGCGGCCTTCGCGGTCACGGAAACGGTGACGGAGGCGATGGCGTCCGCCGCGCGCGTCCACGCCGCGGAGGTCGGGACGGAGATCGAGGCCAGAACCTGCATCGCCTTCGGGGGCGCGGCGCCCCTCCACGCGGCGCGCTTCGCCGAGAAGCTCGCCATCGACCGGGTGGTCGTCCCGTCGGGTGCGGGGGTTGGGTCGGCCATCGGCTTCCTCAGGGCGCCCGTCGCCTACGAGGTCGTCCGCTCCCTCCCGACGGTGCTCGGCGCGGAGGTGCCGCGGCCGGTCAGGGAGGCGCTCCGCGCCATGCAGGAGGGCGCGGAGGCGATCGTGCGCCCGACGGGCGGGGTGTCGGATGCCCCGATCGCCGTGCGGCGCGGCGCCTACATGCGCTATGTCGGGCAGGGGCACGAGATCGAGGTCGCGATCGACGCCGACCCGGACGGCCCCGATTTCGCATCCGCGCTCCGGAGGGAATTCGAGCGCACCTACCGGCAGATGTACGGCCAGCTGATCGAGGGCAACGCGGTCGAGGTGACGATCTGGACGGTCAAGGTGCTCCGGCCGCACGAGGCGGACGGGTCGTCCCCGCCCGCCGCCGCTCCCCATCCGGCCGAGCCGGCCGGGACGCGGCGCGTCTTCGACGGCGAGGCCGGGGCGTGGCAGGACTGGCCGGAATACGACCGTGCGGCGCTGGAGCCCGGCGCTCATGCGGCCGGCCCCGCCATCATCGCCGAGGCCGAGACGACGACGGTCGTCCCGGCGACGTTCGGCTTCCGCATCGGGGCCGAGGGTTTCGTCTGGCTCGACCGGCTGGGGAGTTCCGCATGAGCGACGACGCGCAACGCGAGCGCATCCGGACGGACCTCGTCTGGCAGCGGCTGATCACGATCCTGGAGGACCAGGCCCAGACGCTGATCCGGACCGCCTTCTCGACGACGACGCGCGAATCGGGCGACCTCTCGGCCGGGCTCTTCGACGGGCGCGGCCGCATGTTGGCGCAGGCCGTGACCGGCACGCCGGGTCACGTCAATTCGATGGCGCTCGCGGTCGAGCATTTCCTGCGGCGCTACCCCCTCGCCGAGCTCTCGCCGGGCGACGTCCTCATCAGCAACGATCCCTGGCTCTGCTCCGGCCACCTCCACGACTTCACGGTCGTGACGCCCGTCTTCCACGGGGGCCGGGCGGTCGGGACGGTCGCGAACACCGTTCACGTCGTCGATATCGGCGGACTGGGCTTCGGCCCCGACGGCCGCGAGGTCTACGAGGAGGGCATCTCCCTTCCCGTCTGCAAGCTCGCCGTCGCCGGCCGCGTCGACCCGCTGCTGATCGACATCGTGCGGTCGAACGTCCGCACGCCCGATCAGGTCGTGGGGGACATCTACTCGTCCATCGCCGGCAACGCGGCGGCGGCCGCGAAGGTCTCGGCGCTCCTCGGCGAGTTCGGCTACGCCGATCTCGAGCGGCTGTCGGACGCGATCATCTCGCGCACGCAGCGCACTGTCGAGGAGCGGATCGCCGCCCTGCCGGACGGAGCCTACGAGAACAGCGTCCGGATGGACGGCTACGGCGAGGAGGTCGAGCTGAAGCTGCGGCTCACGATCGCGGGCTCGGCCATGAATCTCGATTTCGCCGGCACCTCGCCCGCCTCTCCGCGCGGCATCAACGTGGTCCTGAACTACACGACCGCCTACGCGGTGTTCGGCGTCAATTGCGTGCTGAATCCCGACATCCCGTGCAACCACGGCAGCCTCGCGCCCATCGGGGTCTCGGCACCTGCGGGCTCCATCCTGAACGTCCAGCGCCCGGCTCCCGTCTCGGCGCGCCACATGATCGGCCACATGCTGCCCGACCTCGTGCTCGGCGCGCTGGGCGGCATCCTGCCGATCCCGGCGGAAGGCGCGGGGCTCATCTGGAACCCGAGCCTCCGCGGCCGGACGGAAGCGGGCGACGCTTTCGCGACCGTGACCTTCAACGCCGGGGGAGCCGGCGCCCACCGCGACCGGGACGGCTGGAACACGACGGCCTTCCCGTCCGGCGTCAAGACGATGCCGGTCGAGGCTGTCGAGGCGAACGCGCCCGTTCTGTTCCGCCGCAAGGAGCTCAGGCCCGATTCGGGCGGCGCCGGACGTTTCCGGGGCGGGCTCGGCCAGATCATCGAGATCCAGGG
>CALMTJ010000326.1:922-6113 GCA_937872715.1 uncultured Methylobacteriaceae bacterium | reverse complement strand
GCGCTCGGATGCCGGCACCTGGCTCCTCCGTTTCGCGGGGCTCGGCCGCGAAGGGCGCGAAGCGGCCGACCGCGCGGCGGCGCTCGCCCGCGCCGGGTTCGGGCTGCCGGTCGCCGGCTACCGGCACGGGTTCACCGTTCAGCCCTGGCGGGCGGACGCCGTCCCGCTGCCGCTGGCCCGCGTGCCGCGCGAGGACTTGGTCCGGCGCGTCGGCGCATACCTGGCGTTCCGGTGCTCCGCCTTCCCGGCCGGCGAACGTGACGGCGCCTCGCTCGGAGCCCTCCTGGCCATGGCCAGGGCGAATGTCGGCGAGGAGCTGGGCCCGGAAGCCGCGGCCCGTCTCGACAGGTGGGAGCCGCGCCTGCCCAGCCTCGCCCCGAGGAACAGGCGCGTCCTAACCGACAACCGCATGCACGCCTTCGAGTGGCTCATCCTGCCGGACGGCACGATCGTCAAGACGGATGGGTCGGACCACGCCAGGGGGCACGACCTCGTCGGGCCGCAGGACGTCGCCTGGGACGTCGCGGGAGCGCAGGTCGAGTTCGCCCTCGATGACGACGAGACGGACCGGATCGCGGCATCCATAGCCGAGGGGTCGGGCCAGCCGGTCGAGCCGGAGCTCGTCGGCTTCCTGCGCATCTGCTACTGCGCCTTCCAGCTCGGTTCAGCCCGCATGGCCCAATCCGGCGCGGATGCCGCCGAGGCGGCCCGCTTCGAGGCCGCCGCGACGCGATACGGGCGCGCGATCTCGGCACGCCTGACGGACTCGCAAACGGACGTGATGGTACGCTAAGGAACGGTTGGCGGTCGCGTTCTACAAAGATGCACGACTTGCCTTTAAGCGCCGGAGGCGACGTCCACCGCTCCCGGTGGGCGGCGGCCTGTATGCGCGGGATGGCGGGGTAGAGCGAGACGTGGCAGACACGGTCCTGATCACGGGCGGAGCGGGCTTCATCGGTCGTTACGTCACCCGCGCCCTGCTCGACCGCGGCGACCGGGTCCGGGTGCTGGACAGCCTCATCGAGCAGGTTCACGGCGACCGGGCCGAACCCGAGGATTTCGACCGGAGGGCCGAGCTGGTCACCGGCGACGTCCGTGACGAGGCGGCGGTCAGGTCGGCGCTGAAGGGCGTCGACAAGGTCGTGCATCTCGCGGCCGAGGTCGGCGTCGGCCAGAGCATGTACGCGGTGGACCGCTACACCTCCGTCAACGATTACGGCACGGCGGTGCTCTTTCAGCAGCTCATCGCGAGGCCCGTGAAGCGGGTCGTCGTGGCCTCCTCCATGAGCATCTACGGCGAGGGCCTCTACCGGACGGCCGGCGGCGACCTCGTCGAGGACGCGATCCGCCAGCCGAACGGCGGCGCTCCCTGGGACCCGTCGGACGGTGAGGGCCGGCCGCTGGTCCCGGTACCTACCCCGGAGTGGAAACGGCCGAACCTCGCCTCCGTTTACGCCATCGGCAAATTCGTCCAGGAGCGGATGACGCTCACGCTCGCGCCGTATTACGGCATGGAGGGCGTCGCGCTCCGGCTCTGGAACGCCTACGGCCCCGGCCAGGCGCTCTCCAACCCCTATACGGGCGTGCTGGCGATCTTCGCCTCGCGCATCCATAACGGCCAGCGCCCGATGATCTTCGAGGATGGATTGCAGCGCCGCGACTTCGTCCACGTGGCCGACGTGGCGCAATCCTTCCTCCTCGCGCTCGACCGGCGGGAGGCGGCGGGCGAGGTCTACAACATCGGCAGCGGCATCGACCGCACCGTGCAGGAGGTGGCCGAACTCCTGGCGGACGCGATGGGGCGGCCGGACCTCACGCCGGAGATCGCCGGCAAGGGCCGGGCGGGCGACATCCGGCACAACATCCCGGACATCTCGAAGGCCAGGAGGGAGCTCGGCTACGCGCCCGCGAAGGATTTCGCGGCGGGGCTGATCGAGCTCGCCGCCTGGGTGGCCCGGCAGGAGGCGAAGGACCGGGTCGGCGAGGCCCGCCGCGAGCTCGAATCGCGAGGGCTGGTGGCGTGACGGCGCCCGCGAACGGCAACGGCGCGGCCGGCCCGGCCCTCGTCGGGCGGCGTCCGGTCCTGGTCACGGGCGGCGCCGGCTTCATCGGGTCGAACCTCGCCGACCGGCTCGCCCGGGAGGGCCGGGACGTCCTCATCCTCGACGCGCTCGCCCGGCCGGGCGTCGACCGCAACCTCGCCTGGCTGACCGAGCGTCATCCGCGTCGCATCTCTGCCGTCGTCGCCGACATACGGGACGGCGGGGAGGTGGCGCGGGCGGCCGCGGAGGCCTCGGCCGTGTTCCACATGGCGGCCCAGGTCGCCGTGACGACGAGCTTCGTCGACCCTCTGGCGGATTTCGACGTCAACATCCGGGGAACGGTGTCGCTCCTCGAGGCGCTGCGGAAGCGCAACGAGCCGACGCCCCTCGTCTTCGCCTCCACCAACAAGGTCTACGGCGACCTCGCCGACATCGCGCTCGAGAAGGTCGACGACAGCTACCTGCCGGCCGATCCGGCAGTGCGGGCGGCCGGGATCGGCGAGGCGCGCTCGCTCGATTTCCACACCCCGTATGGCTGCTCCAAGGGAGCGGCCGACCAGTACGTGCTGGACTACGCCCGCTCCTTCGACGTGCCGACGGCCGTGCTGCGCATGAGCTGCATCTACGGCCAGCGTCAGATGGGCACGGAGGACCAGGGCTGGGTGGCCCATTTCGCCATCCGGGCGCTGGAGGGCGACGCGATCTCGATCTACGGCGACGGCTCGCAGGTCCGCGACGTGCTGGACGTGTCGGACGCGGTCGACACCTACATGGCGGCGCTCGCGGGGATCGGGACGATCTCCGGCCGCGCCTTCAACCTCGGCGGCGGCCCGGCGAACGCGATCAGCCTGCGCCGGCTCCTCGCCTACCTGGCCGAGCTGACCGGCCGGCCTGTCGACGTGCATTACGGAGATTGGCGCCCGGGCGACCAGCGCTACTTCGTGGCCGATTCCCGCGCCGTACGGCGGGCGCTGGCGCTGAAGGCGCCCGGGCCGTGGCGGACGGGCGTCGCCGATCTCGCGCGCTGGCTCTGCTCCGAGCGCGGCCTCACGCTGCCGGCGGCCGCGGCCGCGCCCGCCCGGGCCCTCGCGTGACCCGGCCGATGCGCGTCGCCCTCGTCAATCCGAGCTGGTCCTTCGACAACAGCATCTATTTCGGCTGCCGGGAGCCTCACCTGCCGCTCGAGCTCGGCTGCTCGAAGGCGCTCCTGGAGCGCGCCGGGCACGAGGTGCTCATGCTCGACGGCCACCTGTTCGGGACGCCCCTCGCCGACCTCGCCGACGCCGTCGCTTCCTTCGGGCCGGACATGACGGTCGTCACGACCGCGCCGACCTACCTCTTCTGGCGCTGCGCGCAGCCGGAGCTGCGCGTCCCCCGCGAGTTCCTCGTGGCGCTCGGCACCCGCGGCGGCCGCACGGTCGCGGTCGGGCCGCACGGCTCCGCCACGCCTGAGACCGCGCTCCGCAAGCTCGGGGCCGACGTGGTGGTCCGGGGCGAATGCGAGGAGGTGCTGGTCGAGCTGGCCTCCGGCGCGCCGCTCGCTTCCGTCGCGTCGGTCGCCTTCCCGGACGGCGACCGCATCCGGATCACGGGCGCGCCCGCCGCGACGCGCTTCACCGACCTGCCGGCGCTCCGCTGGCCGGACGAGTGGGTCGCGCGCCACCTCCACCACCACCACCGTTTCGACCGCGAGCCGACCGGCCCGGGCGCGGAGGTCGAGGCCTCGCGGGGCTGCCCCTACCATTGCTCCTTCTGCGCCAAGATCGATTTCCGCGACAAGTACCGGCGTCGCGACCTCGCGCCCCTCCTGGCCGAGATCGACGGGCTGATCGCCCAGGGCGCCGAGTACGTCTATTTCGTGGACGAGATCTTCCTGCCGCAGAAGCCGCTGCTCGAGGCGCTGGTCTCCCGCAAGCTCGAATTCGGGATCCAGACCCGGATCGATCTCTGGAAGCCGGACATGCTGGACCTGCTCGGCGCCGCCGGCTGCGTGTCGATCGAGGCCGGGGTCGAGAGCCTGACGGTCGAGGGCCGGGCTATGCTCGACAAGAACTGCCGGGCCTCGACGGCCGCCCTCGCCGAACGGCTGCTCCATGCCAAGCGCTCCGTCCCCTTCGTCCAGGCGAACCTCCTGAAGGTCGCGGGCGACGAGGAGGCGCTGGTGGCCGATTGGCGCGAGCGGCTGCGGCGGCATGGCGTGTGGGCGAACGACCCGGTTCCCCTCTACCCCTACCCGTCCTCCCCGGATTACCGGAAGCTCTGGGGCCTGCCGGACGGCCGCGCCTGGGAGCGCGCGCACGAGCACTATCTCGGCCAGTTCGCGGCGTTCGGCGACATCCAGGAGGAGCGGCCGGCGCCGCTCGGCGAACTGGAAGCCGTCTGCTGCCCAGCCTGCTGATGAGGCCGGCATTCCGCGTGATGATCACCGCCGACGCGGTCGGCGGTGTCTGGACCTACGCACGGGACCTCGCCCGGGCGCTGTCGGACCGGGGCGTGCAGCCGGTCCTGGCGCGCCTCGGCCCCGCATCCCCGGCCGGCCCCGAAGGGGATCCGGACGGCATCGAGGTGATCGAGACGAAGCTGCCGCTCGATTGGCTGGCCGAGGGTCCGGCGGAGGTGACGTCCGCCGGCCCCGCCCTCGCCCGGCTCGCGGCCGCGCGCGGGATCGACCTCCTCCACCTGAACTCGCCCGCCCTCGCGGCCGGCGTCCCGTTCCCGATGCCGGTGGTCGGCGGCTGCCATTCCTGCCTCCGCACCTGGTGGGACGCCGTGCGGGGCGGAGACCTCCCGGAGGATTTCCGCTGGCGGACGGACCTCCTCGCCGAGGGATATGCCGCCTGCGACGCGCTCCTCGCCCCGACCCGCGCCTTCGCGGAAGCGACGGCGGCAGCCTACGGGCTGAAGCGCGCGCCGATCGTCGTTCACAATGGACGGGGACAGCCCGTCACTCGTCCGGATCACGACGTATCCCAGGCCGAGAGTTTGGTCGGAAAACCCGAACCCCCTCATACTGAGGTGCCGCTCGCAGAACGGCCGCGCGATGAGCCGAATGTCCCGCCAGCAGGTCGGGCAGAGCGCGCCGGGCTCCGCCACGGCCGAGCGGCACGCCATGCAGCCCGGCGGGTAGACGAGATCCACCAGCCGACGCA
>CALMTJ010000326.1:0-912 GCA_937872715.1 uncultured Methylobacteriaceae bacterium | reverse complement strand
CAGCATGAGGAGGGAGGGAGGTGCTATCGGCCGCCCGGCTCTGAGGAGAATGGCGTAGCCGAGCCTCCTCATGGTGAGGAAGGCGGAGCCTTCATCCTCACGGCCGGGCGTCTCTGGGACGACGGTAAGAACCTCGCGCTGCTCGACCGCGTCGCGGCACGCTTGCCCGCCCCGGTGCTGGCCGCGGGGGCGACGGCCGGGCCGAACGGCGCCGCGATCGACCTGCGCCACGTCCGGCCGGTCGGCTTCGCGTCCGCCGCCGATCTCGCCGCGCTCTATCGACGGCGGCCGGTCTTCGCCTCGCTCGCGCTCTACGAGCCCTTCGGCCTCGCCGTGCTCGAAGCGGCCCAGCACGGCTGCGCGCTCGTCCTGTCCGACATCGCGACCTTCCGCGAGCTGTGGGAGGGCGCGGCCCTGTTCGTCCCGTTCGACGAGGCCGAGGCCGCGCAGGCGATCGGCGCGCTTCTCTCCGACCCCGGCCGGATCGCCGCTCTCGGCCAGGCCGCGCGCGAGCGCGCTCGCCGCTACACGGTCGGCCGGATGGCGGACGAGACCCTCGCGCTCTATCGCGACGTGCTCGCGGCCGGACGTCCGGCCCTGGCGCGGGCCGGCTGATGAAGCTCGTCTACTTCACGCATTCGCTCCTCTCCTGCTGGAACCACGGCAACGCGCATTTCCTGCGCGGCGTGTTCCGCGAGCTGCTGACCCTCGGCCACGACGTCTCCGTCCTCGAGCCGCGGGAGAACTGGAGCCTCGACAACCTCATGCGCGACGCCGGGGAGGCCGGGCTCGACGCCTTCCGGGCCGCCTACCCGGAACTCCGGCCGGAGCGTTACGGCGGCGACCTCGATCTCGACCGTGTCCTGGAGGGCGCGGATGCGGTCATCGTCCATGAGTGGAACGAGCATGCCC
>CALMTJ010000325.1:1196-2549 GCA_937872715.1 uncultured Methylobacteriaceae bacterium | reverse complement strand
CCCCCGCTCGGCGCCCCGCCGCCACCAGCGGGCGGCCGCGGCCGGGTCGCGCTCGCCGGCAAGCCCCGCATGCAAGATCAGCCCGACCCGGGTCATGGCCGCCGCGATCCCGTCCGCGGCGGCCGCCTCGGCCCAGCGGAGCGCGTCCCGGGCATCGGCGCGCCGGTCCTCCGCCGGACGTCCGCGGTCACCCTCGCGTTCGAGCAGCATCCAGCTCAGCATGTCCCGGGCTGGGCCGTCCCCGGCCTCGGCCGCCTGCCGGTAGAGCGCGAGGGCAGCGCGGTCGTCCTGGGGGACGCCCTCGCCCCGGAAGTGGAGGGAGGCGAGGTTCCGCTGCCCGACGGGGTCGCCCGCGGCGGCGGCAAGCCGGAGCCAGCGCAGCGCCAACCCGGGATCGTGCGGGACGCCGAGCCCCTGGGAGAAACACGCCGCCACGTTGTTCTGCGCACGCGCCACGCCGTCCTGCGCCAGCGGCTCCCAGATGGCGAGCGCGCGCCCGTAATCTCCCCGGTCAGCGGCCGATCTCGCTTCGGCGAGCCGGTCCTCGACGGAGGGAGAAGCCGGCCGCCGCCCGCGAAGCGTCGCGAACCAGCTCACGGACCGCTTGGCGCCGGCTCGGGCGGCCGGAAGGCCGCCAGCGTTCCGAGCAGCGCCGCATCGTCGGAAAGGCAGCGCAGGTCGAGGACGAGGCGGCCTTCCGCGATCCGCCCCAGCACGGGCAGGGGCAGCGACCGGAAGGCGGCCGCGAGCGCGTCCGCGCCTCCCGATCCAGAACGGGGCGCGATCGCGAGCCCGGCGCTCGGGAGCGTGGCGAGCGGCAGCGCGCCGGACCCGATCTGGCTCCGGCATTCCGTCCGGGTGACGGCGAACCCGTCTCCGAGGAGGCGCGCCACCTCCAGACGGAGCCTCTCGGCCTGGGCCGTGATCTCCGCCGCCGGGCGGGACAGCCGGGCGAGGGTCGGGAGGCGCAGGGCGAGCCGGTCGGGGTCGCGGTAGAGCCTGAGCGTCGCCTCGAGCGCGGCGAGCCGGATCTTGTCGAGGCGGAGCGCGCGCTTCAGAGGGTTCCGGTTCAGGGCCGCGACGAGGTCGCCGCGTCCGGCCACGAAGCCGGCCTGGGGGCCGCCGAGCAGCTTGTCGCCCGAGAAGGTGACGAGGTCGGCGCCGTCCGCGACGGCCTCCCGGACGGTGCGCTCATGGGCGATGCCGTGCGGGGCGAGGTCGACGAGCGTGCCGGAGCCGAGATCGTCCACGAACGGGATGCCGGCCCGCCGCGCCATCTCGGCGAGGGCCCGCTCCGGCACGGAGGCCGTGAACCCCTCCACCCGGTAGTTGGACGTATGCACCTTCATGACG
>CALMTJ010000325.1:0-1186 GCA_937872715.1 uncultured Methylobacteriaceae bacterium | reverse complement strand
TTCCGGGCCGATCGCGTCGGCGTAATCGGCCGGATGGGTGCGGTTGGTGGTGCCGACCTCGCGCAGGCGCGCGCCCGCCCGCTCCATGATCGTCGGCATCCGGAAGGAGCCGCCGATCTCGATCAGCTCGCCGCGCGACACGATCGCGTCCCGGCCGCGCGCCAAGGTGTTCAGCACGAGCAGCACCGCCGCCGCGTTGTTGTTGACGACCGCGCAATCCTCCGCCCCTGTCAGCTCGCGGAGGAGGGTGCGGAGGTGGTCGTCGCGCTCGCCGCGCCGGCCTGTGCCGAGATCGTATTCGAGCGTCACCGCCTCCCGCATGGCGGTGACGGCCTCCTCCATCGCGGCCTCCGCTAGGGCGGCCCGGCCGAGATTGGTGTGCAGCACCGTTCCGGTGAGGTTCAGAACCGGCCGGAGGCTGGGACGGCTCTCGGCCGCGAGCGCGTCGGCGGCCCGGGCGGCGAGCCCGTCGAGACCGGGCGGGACGCCGCCCGCCCGGGTGGCCGCCCTCGCCTCCTCCAGGACGGCCCGGAAGGCCGCGATCGCGGCGGCGCGCCCGTAGCGAGCGGCGAGTTCCGAACCCGCCGGCGAGCGCAGGGCCGCGTCGACGGAGGGCAGCCGGCGAAGCTCCGCGCCCATCAATAGCCGATGAGGAACGGGTTGTAGCCGGCGCGCCGGTAGGGGCCGTCGCGCAGCAGGAGGTCGAGGCCGAGGCTCGCCACGTCGTCCGCCATCGGTTCGGAGGCCGGGTCGCGGTTCTGGTAGATGACCTTGGCGTAGGAGCCGCAGGAATCGCAGGTCTCTGCCTTGACGCTGTCCGGCCCGCCGTCGACGGCCTGGTAGCCGATGCCCTTGGTCGAGCCGCAGGCCGTGCAGCGCACGCGCACGTAGTGCCACAGGGTTGCGCAGAGCGGGCAGGCGCAGAACCGGGTGCTCTCCGCCCCGAGCCAGCCGACCACGGTGGAGGCGACCGGCGGTCCGCCGCAGGCCGGGCACAGGGTCTCGCCGATCGGCTTCAGCTCGGCCGCCGGCAGGACGGAGGCGGCCCTGGCGAAGGCGACCTGGAGGGCGGCCGCCACGAAAATGTGCTCGGCCACGCCGTCGACGGGCGCCGAATCCGCCAGCACATCCGCGATCGCGGCGTCCATCCGGTGGTGTTCGTGCGCGCGATCGCGGTCAAGATCCG
>CALMTJ010000324.1 GCA_937872715.1 uncultured Methylobacteriaceae bacterium | reverse complement strand
GGTCCTTCTCGAAATACTGGCGGTATTCCTTGTAGGTCGTCGAGCCGATGCAGCGGAGCGTGCCCTGGGCGAGCGCCGGCTTCAGGAGGTTCGAGGCGTCCATCGCGCCGCCCGAGGTCGCGCCGGCCCCGATCACGGTGTGGATTTCGTCGATGAACATGATGGCGTTCGGGTGCGCCTCGATCTCCTTCACGACCTGTTTCAGCCGCTCCTCGAAATCGCCGCGGTAGCGGGTCCCGGCCAGGAGCGTCCCCATGTCGAGGGAAAACACGGTCGCGTTCTCCAGCACCTCCGGCACCTCGCCGCGCACGATCTTGCGGGCGAGGCCCTCCGCGATGGCGGTCTTGCCGACGCCCGGATCGCCGACGAGCAGCGGGTTGTTCTTCTGCCGGCGGCAGAGGACCTGGATCGTGCGCTGCACCTCGGCCTCGCGGCCGATCAGCGGGTCGATCTTGCCCTCGTTCGCCTTCTTGTTGAGGTTGACGCAGTAGGTATCCAGCGCCTCGCCCTTCTTCTTCTGGCGGTTGCCGTCGTCGTCGCCCGCCGGCCTCTCGTTCGATTCCTCCTCGGCACCCCGCGCCGGGCGCCCCTCGGAGAGGCCGGGCCGCTTGGCGATGCCGTGGCTGATGTAGTTCACCGCGTCGTAGCGCGTCATCTCCTGCTCCTGCAGGAAATACGCCGCGTGGCTCTCGCGCTCCGCGAAGATGGCGACGAGGACGTTCGCGCCCGTCACCTCCTCCCGGCCCGAGGACTGGACGTGGATCACGGCCCGCTGGATGACCCGCTGGAACCCGGCCGTCGGCTTCGCGTCCTGGCGGCCGTCCGTGACGAGGTTCACGAGCTCGGTCTCGACGTATTCGACGAGGTTGCGCCGCAGCGTGTCGATGTCGACCGAGCAGGCCCGCATCACGGCGGCCGCGTCCTGGTCGTCGACGAGGGCCAGCAGCAGATGCTCGAGCGTGGCGTATTCATGCCGCCGCTCTCCTGCGAGGGCGAGGGCGCGGTGGAGAGCCTGTTCGAGGCTGCGGGAGAAGCTGGGCAAGGTGCGCCTCTGGTTGCCGTGAATGCTACTTCTTTTCCATCACGCATTGAAGCGGATGCTGATGCTTCCTGGCGAAGTCCATGACCTGCGTCACCTTGGTCTCGGCCACCTCGTAGGTGAAGATCCCGCACTCGCCGACGCCGTTCTGATGGACGTGCAGCATGATGCGGGTCGCGTCCTCGCGCGACTTGTTGAAGAACCGCTCGAGCACGAGGACGACGAATTCCATGGGCGTGTAATCGTCGTTGAGGAGAAGCACACGGTACAGGTTCGGCCGCTTGGTGCGCGGCTTCGTCTTGGTGATGATGGCCGTGCCCGAACGGTCGTCGCCGCCGCCCGCCTGACGGCCGCCGGCCCCGACCTCCCGCCCCGCTTCGGGGTCGGCTCGCTCGTTCATGCTGCTCGCCAATCGCCCCAACCTGCTTTCACGTTCGACGGGAGGGAACGTCCGGACACGACTTCCTGCCCCGTCGGGACAATCTAGGAACGTCGGGGTCCGCGCGCCAGATGGGCGTGCCGCATGGACGCACGCGGACCATCCCGCGTCGGCGGGCCTCAGGCGACCGCGCGGATCACCTTGCCGAGCTTGTCGGCGATCTCGCCGATCTGGTCCTCCGTGACGATCAGGGGCGGCGACAGCGCGAGCGTGTCGCCCGTCGCCCGGAACATGAGCCCGTGCTCGTGGAATGCGCGGTCCATCGCCTCGAAGCCGCGCTGCCCGACGGCATCGGGGCGCGACGCGAGGTCGACGGCGCCGACGAGGCCGAGCGTGCGGATGTCCAAGACGTTCGGCAGGCCCTTCACGCTGAACATCGCGTCCGCCCAGACGTCCTCGAGGGAGCGGGCCCGCTCGAACAAGCCCTCGTCGCGGTAGACGTCCAGCGTCGCGACCGCGGCCGCGCAGGCCAGGGGATGCGCCGAATAGGTGTAGCCGTGGAAGAACTCGATCGCGTGGTCCGGCCCCTTCATGAAAGCGTCGTAGATGCCCTTGCGGACGATCACGCCGGACATCGGCACCGTGCCGGAGGTGACGCCCTTGGCGAAGGCGATCATGTCCGGCACGACGCCGTAGCGCTCGGCCGCGAAGGCGAAGCCCGTGCGGCCGAACCCGGTGATCACCTCGTCGAAGATGAGCAGGATGCCGAAGCGGTCGCAGAGCTCGCGCAGGCGCTTCAGGTAGCCCTTCGGAGGCGGGAGCGCGCCTGTCGAGCCGGCCATCGGCTCGACGATCACGGCCGCGATGGTGGACGCGTCGTGCAGCGCCACGATCCGCTCGAGATCGTCCGCGAGATGCGCGCCCCAATCCGGCTCGCCGCGCGAGAAGGCCTGCTCGGACCGGTTGTAGGTGTGCGGCAGGTGGTCGACGCCGGCGAGCAGCGAGCCGAAGAACTTGCGGTTGTTGACGATGCCGCCGACGGAGATGCCGCCGAACCCGACCCCATGATATCCGCGCTCGCGGCCGATCATCCGGGTGCGCTGGCCCTGCCCGGTCACGTTCCAGTAGGCGAGCGCGATCTTCAGCGCGGTGTCGTCCGCCTCCGAACCGGAATTGGCGAAGAAGACGTGGTCGAGGTCGCCCGGCGCGAGGTCCGCAATCCGGCTCGCGGCCTGGAAGGCGGCCGGGTGGGCGAACTGGAAGGTCGGCGCGAAATCGAGCTCCGCCGCCTGTTTCTGAATGGCCGCGACGATCGGGTCGCGGTTGTGGCCCGCATTGCAGCACCAGAGGCCCGCCGACCCGTCCATCACGGGCTTCCCCTCGGGCGTGTAGTAGAACATGCCCTTGGAGCGAGCGACCATGCGGGGCCGCGCCTTGAAGGCGCGATTCGCCGTGAACGGCATCCAGAACGGCTCGAGGTCGTTGGGTGCGGATACGTCGTTCGCAGCCCGGAGGCCTTGCGGTCGGGACATCGGGAAACCTCGCCTGGATGAGGCGCGAGCGTAGCAGCCCCGCCCCCCGGCCGGCAATGCCGCCCGGGGGCTCAGCCGGGCATGGCGGTGGCCTCGAGGCCGGCGCGGCGCAGCGCGTCGACGACGTCGAGCGTATCGGCCCGCGTGACGAGGTGGGCGATACCCGTCTCCGCGTCCATCCTGACGGCCGCGTCCGGGTCGAGCCCGGCGAGGGCGCGACGGATCCGGTCCTCGGCACCGGAGCCGCCCCCGTCGATGCGCAACTCGATCTCCGACCTCTCGTGCATGCGCCGTTCCTCGTCGTCCCCCTGATGACGCGCGTCGCGTCGAGACGTTTCACGGCGGGCGTTGCGGCGGGACTCTTGCCGGCCGAGTCCGGGTCGGGCGATGAACGGGCGCGGCGATTCGCGGCCGCGGTCGAGGGTTCGGCGGATGAGGTCTGCTGCGGTCGCAGCCGGATGGTGGCTCGGCCTCGTGGCGCTGGGATGGCTCGGGGCGGCGGCGGCGGCCTATCTCCCGCCGGACTTCGCGACGGACGCGCCGTTTCCTCTCGCGCTCGGCCTTGTGGCTTCGCTCGCGGCGGCGGGCGCGGCCTCGTCCGCGCATCGGGCCCGGACCCGGCTGGAGAAGGTGGCGCGCGAGCTCGATGCGATTTCGACCCGCCTCCTCCGTCAGGAGGACGCCGGCGGGACCGTTCCCGAGGGCGGCCGCGACTGGCTGGGCGAGGTCGCGGCCGAG
>CALMTJ010000323.1:1299-2517 GCA_937872715.1 uncultured Methylobacteriaceae bacterium | reverse complement strand
CGTCGGACGGGACCCTCCAGGGCGGCCGGCTCGCCGGGCTCGACCTCTCGCTCGACCTCCCGTCCCGCGTGGCCCTGGTCGGCGATGCCGCTTCCGGGGCGCGCAGCTTCGCGGGCCTGCTCGGCGGGCAGGTGGCGCCCCGCTCCGGCCGGATCGCGTTCGGCGGGATCGACCTCGCGGATTCGGACCCGGCCGACCGCGCCCGCCGGCTCGCCTTCGCGGGCGGCGACACGCTGCTCGTGCCGGCCTCGCTTCGGGCGAACCTCCTGTACGGCTGCCCGGATCCGGATGCGCCGGACATCGAAGACCGGCTGACGGAGGCGCTGGAGACGGCCGGCCTGTCCGGGTTCGTGTACCGGCGCGGGCTCGCCGGCACGATCGACACCCGCCGCGAGCCGAGGCTGACCGGGAACGTGGTGGCGGCGCGCGAGGCCGTGCGGGACGCGCTCGCGGCCGGCGGGCTGTCGGACCGCGTCCAGGTGTTCGACCCGGAGACCTACAACCCCCAGGCCACGATCGGCGAGAACATCCTGTTCGGCGTCCCGCTCGGGGACACGTTCCGGGACGCGAACCTCCCGTCCCACGGCTTCATGCGCGACCTCCTCGACCGCGAAGGGCTCTCGGCTTCCCTGGCGGAGCTCGGCGCCGCCATCGTCCGCAACACGATCGAGATGTTCTGGGACCTGCCGAGCCGCGGCTCGATCATCGGCCGGTTCTCGCTCCTGTCCCGGACGGAGCGGGACGAGTTCGAGACGATCCTGGCGAGGCAGGCCGCCCCGGGCCGCAATGCCGCCGCGTCCCGGGACCAGGTGCGCCTTATCGGGCTCGCGCTCCGCTACAGCGAGGTCCGCCACCGTCTCGGCCTCCTGAACCCGGACCTGTCCGACCGGATCCTCGGCCTCCGCAAGCTCTTCGCGCGCGACCTTCCCCGGAGCCTCGGGGCGGCCGTGGAGTTCTTCCGGCCGAACGAGATCTCGGCCGCGACGAGCGTGCTCGACAACCTCCTGTTCGGCCGCATCGCCGAGAACAGGGCCGATGCGCGGGCGGAGGTGCTGCCGGTCGTGCGCCGGGTCCTCGACGACCTCGACCTGACCGGCGAGGTGATCCGCATCGGCCTCGACGCCCGCCTCGACCCGGTGGCGAACGGGCTGACCTCGGCGCAGCTCGCGGCGCTGGACCTCGTGCGCTGCCTCGTCCGGCGGCCGGACAACCTCGTGG
>CALMTJ010000323.1:0-1289 GCA_937872715.1 uncultured Methylobacteriaceae bacterium | reverse complement strand
GGCCCGCGCCCCCCCACCCGCGGGGCCCCGCGCGCGCCGGACGACCTGCCGGCCGCGGAGGCGGCCGACCTCGCCCGGCGGCTCGTCGAGGGCCGCGCTGGCCGCGGCCTCGTTCTCGTCCTGCCGCGTCAGGCCGCGGGCGCCGCGGGCCTGTTCGACCGGGTCCTGTTCTTCGAGGACGGCCGCGTCCTGTCCGACGAGGCCGGGCCGGGCGTGGCCCTGCCTGCTTCGGCGGGCTTGACCGGGGAGGCCGGAACGGGCGACGACGTCCTCCCATGGCTTTACGGCCCTGCCGCAACGAATAGTGTCGAGTGATGGCGAGCGGGTCTGGCGACGATCTCCTGGTCAGGCTGTGGGGCGTCCGGGGCTCGATCCCGGCGCCGGGCGCCCGCTTCGAGGAATTCGGCGGCAACACGCCCTGCGTCGAGGTGCGCTGCGGCGACCGGCTCGTGATCATCGATGCCGGCACGGGGCTCGCCGCGCTCGGCGCCTCCCTCGACGCCGCGTCGCCGGCCGCCATCGACATCGTGCTCAGCCATCTCCACCTCGATCACGTGAGCGGGCTCCCGTTCTTCAAGCCCGCGCTGATGCCTGACCGGGTGGTCCGGACCTATTGCGGGCATCTAGGGGGGCAGAGCGCCGCCGAGGGTCTCGGGCGGCTGTTCTCGCCGCCGCTCTTCCCCGTCGGGCTCGACGTGCTCCCCTGCACCTTCGAGCATCGGGGGTTCGTGGCCGGTGAGATCTTGCGGCTCCCGGACGGGCCTGACGTCCGGACGTCGGCCCTGAACCACCCGGGCGGGGCGACGGGCTACCGGTTCGACCATCGCGGCCGGTCGGCCTGCTACGTGAGCGATATCGAGCACACGGATGCCTGGCCGCCGCCGTCGCTCGTCGAGTTCGTGCGGGGTGCCGACCTCGTCATCTATGACGGGATGTTCTCCGAATCGGAATATGTCCGCTGCCAGGGCTGGGGCCACTCGACCTGGGAGAAGGGCGTGGCCCTGTGCGAGGCGGCCGCCGTCGGCAAGCTCGTGGTGTTCCACCTCCACCCTCAGCACGACGACGCGTTCATGCGGGACGTGGAGGCGCGCCTCGTGGCCCGCATGCCGGGCGCCGAAATCGCCCGCGAAGGACGGGCCTTCTCCTTCCCGCCCGTCGCGTGATCGCCCTTCCGGCGGCGGTGGCGGCCCTGGCCGCGGCCGCGAGCCTCGTCCTGGTCCGGGCGCTCCGGCCGATGCTCCTCCGCCACGCTCTCGCCCGGCCGAACGCCCGTTCGAGCCACGCGACAC
>CALMTJ010000322.1 GCA_937872715.1 uncultured Methylobacteriaceae bacterium | reverse complement strand
CCGCCTTCGCGCAGGCCGCCGGCCCCGAGGTGAAGGGAGCGAAGCTCGGCTTCATCGCGCTGACCGATGCGGCACCGCTCTTCGTCGCCAAGGAAAAGGGCATCTTCGCCAAATACGGCGTGCCGGACGTGGAGGTGCTGAAACAGGCTTCCTGGGGGACGACGCGCGACAACCTCGTGCTCGGCTCGGAGGGCAACGGCATCGACGGCGCCCATATCCTCACGCCCATGCCCTACCTGATCTCGACCGGCCGGGTGACGCAGAACAACGTGCCGGTGCCGATGTACATCCTGGCCCGGCTGAACACGAACGGGCAGTGCATCTCCGTCGCGAAGGAGTACCTCGACCAGAAGGTCGGCCTCGACGCGAAGGTGTTCAAGGCGGCGATCGACAAGAAGAAGGCGGCCGGCAAGTCGGTGAAGGCCGCGATGACCTTCCCGGGCGGCACCCACGATCTGTGGCTCCGCTACTGGATGGCGGCCGGCGGCATCGATCCCGACAAGGACATCGAGACGATCGTCGTGCCCCCGCCGCAGATGGTCGCCAACATGAAGGTCGGCACCATGGACTGCTTCTGCGTGGGCGAGCCGTGGAACGCGCAGCTCGTGCAGCAGGGCCTCGGCTACACGGCGCTCACCACGGGCGAGCTCTGGAAGGACCATCCGGAGAAGTCGCTCGCGCTCCGCGCCTCCTTCGTCGACAAGAACCCCAATGCCGCGAAGGCGATCCTGTCGGCGGTGATCGAAGCTCAGCAATGGTGCGACAGGCCGGAGAATCGCGACGAGCTCGCCGCCATCGTGGCGAAGCGGCAATGGATCAACATACCGGTGGGCGACGTCGCCGGCCGCACGAAGGGCACCATCGACTACGGCGACGGGCGCGTCGTCGAGAACAGCCCCTTCGTGATGAAGTACTGGGCCGACCACGCCTCCTACCCGTTCCACAGCCACGACTTCTGGTTCATCACGGAAAACATCCGCTGGGGGAAGCTTCCGGGCGACATCGACGGCCGGGCGCTGGTCCCGAAGGTGAACCGCGAGGATCTCTGGCGCGAAGCCGCCAAGGTGGTCGGCGTCGCGGCGGCGGACATGCCGGCCACCAAGTCTCGCGGCAAGGAGACCTTCTTCGACGGCAAGGTCTTCGACCCCGCCGATCCCGCGGCCTATCTCGCCAGCCTCGACATCAAGCGCGTCGCCTGAGCGGACATCCCGGCATGAGCACCACCGCAGCCCGGCTCCCCTTCGCGAAGAGCGTCGCGTCGACCAGCGCGGCGCCGCTCGGGCCGCGCCTCGCCGGCTTCGCCCGTCACCTCGCCGCCCAGGTCGTCCCGCCGGCCGTGGTGCTGATCATGATCCTCGTGATCTGGGAGATCCTGTGCAGCCGGCCGGGCGCGGGGCTGCCGCCGCCGAGCCGCGTCCTGTCCGACACCTGGGAGCTGATCGTCCATCCGTTCTTCGACAATGGCGGGACGGATAAGGGGCTGTTCTGGCACATCTCGGCCAGCCTCCAGCGCGTGGCGCTCGGCTACGCCATCGCGGCCGTGGTCGGAATCGCGCTCGGCACGCTCGTCGGCCAATCCACCTGGGCGATGCGCGGGCTCGACCCGATCTTCCAGGTGCTCCGAACGGTGCCGCCGCTCGCCTGGCTGCCGCTCGCGCTCGCGGCCTTCCGGGACGGCCAGCCCTCGGCCATCTTCGTGATCTTCATCACCTCCGTCTGGCCGATCATCATCAACACGGCCGTCGGCATACGGAACATGCCGCAGGATTACCGCAACGTGTCCGCCGTCCTGCGGCTGAACGGATTCGAGTTCTTCTGGAAGATCATGATCCCGTCGGCCGCGCCCTACATCTTCACCGGCCTGCGGATCGGGATCGGCCTGTCGTGGCTCGCGATCGTCGCGGCCGAGATGCTGATCGGCGGGGTCGGGATCGGCTTCTTCATCTGGGACGCCTGGAACTCGTCGCACATCAGCGAGATCATCCTGGCGCTCATCTATGTCGGGATCATCGGGTTCCTGCTGGACCGCGTGGTCGCGGCCGTCGCCGTCTACGTGACGCGCGGCACCAGCGTGCAGTAGCGGAGGCGGCGTTGGCCTATCTCGACTTCTCCAAGGTCGGCATCAGCTTCACCCGGGGCGGCCGCACGAGCGAGGTCCTGCGCGAGGTCGATCTCGGCGTGGAGAAGGGCCAGTACGTCTCCATCATCGGCCATTCGGGCTGCGGGAAGTCGACCCTCCTGAACATCGTGGCCGGGCTGCTCCGCGCCTCGACGGGAGGCGTCCTGCTCGAAGGCCGCGAGGTCAACTCGCCCGGCCCGGAGCGGGCGGTCGTGTTCCAGAACCACTCGCTCCTGCCCTGGCTGACCGTGCGGGAGAACGTGGCGCTGGCCGTGGACAAGGTCTTCGCCGGCCGGAAATCCTCGGCCGAGCGCCGCGACTGGATCGACGCGAACCTCGCCCTCGTGAACATGACGCACGCGGCCGACAAGCGGCCGGCCGAGATCTCCGGCGGCATGAAGCAGCGGGTCGGCATCGCCCGGGCGCTCGCCATGGAGCCGAAGGTGCTTCTCCTCGACGAGCCGTTCGGGGCGCTGGACGCGCTCACGCGCGCCCATCTCCAGGACCAGGTGATGGAGATCCACACCCGGCTCGGGAACACGATCATGATGATCACCCACGATGTGGACGAGGCCGTGCTCCTGTCCGACCGCATCGTGATGATGACGAACGGCCCCTCCGCCACGATCGGCGAGGTGCTGGAGGTGCCGCTCGCCCGGCCCCGCCGCCGGCTCGACCTCGTGGAGGATCCGATCTACGGCCATGCCCGCGCGGCCGTGCTGGAATTCCTCTACGCCCGCCACGCCGCCCCCGCGTTGGCGGCGTGACGCCCGGTGTGTGAGCCCTCGCCGAGATCCCTCGCCCTTGCGGGAAGGGTCGACTGCCGAAGGCAGACGGGGTGGGGGTCGGGACGAATGCGGAGCGACGGTCGAGATACCCTCGTCCTGACCCCCACCCCGGTTCGCGCCTTCAGCGCGACGCGGCCCTCCCCGCAAGGGGGAGGGATAGCGCGAGGCGTTCGAACGGGACCACGCCTATGACCTCCCGCCTCGTGGTCGTCGGCAACGGCATGGCTTCGCTCCGCTTCCTGGAGCGGCTCGCCGAGCATGCGTCCGGCCGCTTCCGGGTCACGGTCATCGGCGCCGAACCGTCGCCCGCCGATAAACGCGTGCTGCTCTCGGCGCTGCTGGCGGGCGACATGGACGAGGCGGCCTGCCGCTTCCGCGACGCCGCCTGGTACGAGGCGGGCGGCATCCGGCTGAGGACGGGCGCGCCCGCCACCGCGATCGACCGCGCCGCCAGGACCGTCCGGGTCGCCGGGGAGGACATCGCCTACGACCACCTGGTGTTGGCGATCGGTTCGTCGCCGATCCGGCTGCCCAAACCCGGCGCGGACCTGCCCGGCGTGATCGCCTTCCGGGACCTGTCGCACATCGACCTGATGCGGGAGGCCGCCAAGTCGGGCGCCCGGGCGGTGGTGATCGGCGGCGGCCTGCTCGGGCTCGAAGCCGCCTACGGGCTGGCCCGCATCGGCGTGGACACCACCCTCGTGCACGTCATGGATCGGCTGATGGAGCGACAGCTCGACGGCCGGGCCGCCCGCATCGTCCGGTCCGCCATGGAGCGGAAGGGCGTACGGGTGGTGCTGGAGGCGGACACGGCCGCCTTCGAGGGCCGGGATCGGGTGGAGGCGGTGCGGCTGGCCGACGGGCGGGTGCTGCCGGCCGATCTCGTCGTGGTGGCAGTCGGGGTGAGGCCGCAGGCGGACCTCGCCCGCGAGTCGGGCCTCTCCGTCGGTCGCGGCATTCAGGTCGACGACCAGCTCTCCACCTCCGATCCGGCCATCTCCGCCATCGGCGAATGCGTCGAGCATCGCGGCCAAGTCTACGGTCTGGTCGAGCCTGGCTACGATCAGGCCGAGGTGCTGGCGCAGCACCTCGGCGGCCTGCCGGCCGCCTATGAGGGGACAGTCCTGGCGACCAGCCTCAAGGTCTCCGGCCTGCCGGTCTTCTCGGCCGGTGCGATCGCGGACGACGCGCCGGGCGACCGCCTCCTCCTGTCGGACCCGGCGGCCGGCATCTACCGCAAGCTCGTCCTGCACGAGGGGCGGCTCGCCGGCGCCCTCCTGATCGGCGACACGGCCGAGAGCCGCTGGTATTTCGACCTGATCCGGTCGGGCGAGCCCGTCGGCGCCCGGCGGAACGACCTCATGTTCGGTCGCGTCGAGCCGCCGCGTCTCGCCGCCTGATGTCCGTCCACGGCGCCGCGATCCCGCAGGCCGTCCGCACCACCTGCCCCTATTGCGGCGTCGGCTGCGGCGTGCTCGCGACGCCCGACGGGCAGGGCGGCCTGTCCGTCACGGGCGATCCCGAGCACCCGTCGAATTTCGGCCGGCTCTGCTCGAAGGGCGGGGCTTTGGGCGAGACGGTGGGGCTCGGCGGCCGGCTCCTTCACCCGCAGGTCGACGGGCGGCGCGCCTCCTGGAACGAGGCGCTCGACGCGGTCGCGGGCGGCCTGCGCCGGACCCTGGACGCCCACGGACCGGACGCCGTCGCCTTCTACCTGTCGGGCCAGCTCCTGACGGAGGATTACTACGTCGCGAACAAGCTGATGAAGGGCTTCATCGGCTCGGCCCATGTCGACACCAATTCGCGCCTGTGCATGTCGTCCTCCGTCGCCGGCCACAAGCGGGCCTTCGGGTCGGACACCGTCCCGGGCTGCTACGCCGACCTGGACGAGGCGGATCTCCTGATCCTGGTCGGCTCCAACACCGCCTGGTGCCACCCGATCCTCTACCGGCGCATGCAGGACAACCGGACCGCCCGGGGCGCCAGGATCGTGGTGGTCGATCCGCGGCGGACCGGCACCGGCGAGGAGGCGGATCTCTTCCTGGGCCTCGCGCCCGGAACGGC
>CALMTJ010000321.1 GCA_937872715.1 uncultured Methylobacteriaceae bacterium | reverse complement strand
TCCGGGCGGAGGCCGTCCGTCCGGAGGTGTACCGGTTCCACGAGGACCACGTCCGCTGCACCTCCCTCGACCTCGTCGCGCTCGCGCCGGGTCCCGGCTCCGCCGCCGTCGCGGTCGAGGCCGTGCGGTCCGAGATCCGCCGGCTCGCCGCCATCCTGAGCGGACACGACCCGGACAGCGAGCTCTCCCGCCTCAACCGCGCCTCCGGGCCGGTCGCCGTGTCGCGCGACCTCTTCGCGGTGCTGAGGGCGGCGGAGGATTGGCGCCTCCGGACGGACGGGGCCTTCAGCGCCCGCCTCGGCCTCGCCCTCGCCGACTGGGCCGGTCCCGCGGCCGGGCAGGGAGCGGCCGTCCTCGCGGCCCGGGCCGCCGGAGGTGCCGTCCTGCTCGACGAGGCCCGCCGGACCGTCCCCCGGCCGGAGGGCGTCGTCTGCGCGCTCGACGGGAGCGCGAAGGGCTACGTGCGCGAGCGCGCGCTCGCGGCCGCCCGGCGTGCCGTGCCGGACCTGTCGGGCCTGCTCCTCGATATCGGAGGCGACATCCGCTGCTGGGGGTGCCCGCCCGGGGAAGACGGCTGGCGGGTCGGACTCGCCGGCCGAGACCTCGCGGACAACCTCGCGCCGGCCGAGATCCTGTCCGTCCGCGATGGCGCCGTCGCCACCAGCGGCCGGGGCGCCCGCGACGTGCCGGTCCGCGGCGAGGCCCGCTCCCACATCATGGCGGCGGCGAGCGGCGCACCCGCCGACCGCATCCGCTCGGCCGCGGTGCGGGCGGCGAACGCGCTCGCGGCGGACGCGCTCTCCACCGCCTTCGCCAGCATGGAGCCGGAACGGGCGGTCGCGCTCGCCGACGCCCTCCCGGGCGTGGAAACGCGGATCGAGACGACCGACGGCCGTCGCCTCGTCTCGGGCGGCTGGGACGGTGCGGCGCCTCCCGCCTCCGCCGCGGGGCCGGCGCCTCGTCCGCTGAAGCTCGCCCAGGACGCGGGCGCCGCCTGGCCGGCCGGGTTCGGCGCCTCGGTCCAGTACGAGGTGCCGCGGATCGAGTCGGACAATTACAAGGCGCCCTACGTGACCATCTGGGTCACGGACGAGAAGCGAAACCTCGTCCGCACCCTGCTCGTGCTCGGCAACGAGCCGCGCTGGATCGATTCGAACTACGTCTGGTGGCGCCGCTACGGCCGCAAGAACACGGCGCTGGTGGATGCCGTCTCCCGTCCGACCCGCATGCCGGGCCGCTACAGCGCCGTCTGGGACGGCAAGGACGACGACGGCAAGGCCGTCCCCCAGGGCCGCTATCTCGTGCATGTCGAGGCGAGCCGCGAGCATGGCGGCCATTCCTACCTGTCCGGAGAGGTGACCCTCGGGACGGGCGCGGCGGAAGCCGCCCTCCCGGCCAAGGACGAGCTCGGACCCACCCGGTTCCGCTACGGGCCGGGGGCTTGACGGGCCCCGTCGCGGGTCGGCCTGCCGCCACGGTCCTCGGGGTCGACCGGGGAACGTTCTACCGCCAGGTCCGGGCGTTCCACGGCTACCTGTCGGCCTTCTCCTTCGTTCTCCTGATGGGGTTCTCGGCGACCGGCATTCTCCTCAACCACCCGTCCTGGCTCTCCGGGCCGCGCGCCGCGCCGGCTGAATCGACCCTGTCGCTCCCGCTACCCGACGTGCGCCGTGCCCTCGCGGCGCCCCGGCCGGCCGAAGCGCTCGCCGGCCTCGTGCCGAGCGGGGCCGGCCTGCGGGGCGGCTTCAGGAGCGGCGAGGTCCTGCCCGGGGAGGCGCGCCTGCGTTTCGAGGGCGTCACCGGCACGTCCGACGTGGTGATCGACACCGAGACGGGATCGGCCGAGATCTCCGTGGAACGGGCCGGGCCGCTCCACGTGCTGAACGACCTCCATCGCGGCAAGAACACAGGTGCCGCCTGGAGCCTCGTGATCGATCTCGGGGCCGGGCTGATCCTCGGCATGTCCGTTCTCGGCTACGTCATCTTCTTCAGCCTGCGATTCCGCCTGCGGACGACGCTGGCCCTCACGGCGTCCGGCCTCCTTGTCCTCGCCGCGATCTTCGCGCTCCTCGTCCCTTGAGGCCCCGTTAAGCCGCCGTAAACCGAGACGCGAGACACCATCGGTTCGTTTGGGACGGCGGGTCGGACCTTGGCGCTTCGAGACGAGTTCGAGCTTCGTCGTGTCAATTACGGGATCGACGCCGCGACCCGGGCGAGCCTTCGGAAGGCCTGGCCGCTCTTCGCCCGGGACGTCGACGGGGCGATCGCTGCCAACCTCGAAGCCGCCCGCCACCTGCCCGCTCCCGTCTGCGACATCATGCGGATCAACGGCGCCCGCATCACCGGGCTGTCGCGGACCTATCTTCCCGGCCTGTTCCTCGGGCTCTTCGATGCGGACTGGACGGCAGCGGCCGAGGAGATGTCCAGGGCCGAGCTCGATTGCGGCCTCGATGCCCGGTATCGCGCGTCGTTGAGCCGCCACGTCCTCCAGGCAGCCGTGCAGGCCATCGGCCGAAAGCGCCCGTTCAACGGGCGGGCCGTCGCGCGGCTGAGCGACGCGGTTGGCCGGGTGCTCCTGCTCGACGTCGCCTGCGCGGTGATCTTCCATGGCCAGGAGCTCGTCGGCCGGGCAGCGGCCCGCGAGGCGCATCTCGATTCCGCCATCGGCGAGTTCGGCACGGCCGCGTCGGGCCTGCGCGGCGGGATGGCGGAGCTCGTGGCCGGCCTCACCACGACGTCCGGGCGGCTGAGCGCGCTCGCGGCCGACGCCACCCGGGAGGCGGGAGGCGCATCCGCCGCCTCGACGGGCGCCTCGGACGATGCCCGCGAGACGGCGGGTTCGACCCAGGAGCTCTCGGCCTCCATCGCCGAGATCGACACCCATGTCCGGCGCACGGCCGAACTCGCCGAGAAGGCGGCGAGCGATGCCGAGGAGGCTCACCAGGGCGTGACGTCGCTCATGAGCGCCGCGGAGACGATCGGCTCCGTGGTCGGCCTGATCGCGGAGATCGCCGCGCAGACGAACCTCCTCGCGCTGAACGCCACGATCGAGGCCGCCCGGGCCGGGGAGGCCGGCCGGGGCTTCGCGGTGGTGGCCGCCGAGGTGAAGTCCCTCGCCGGCCAGACCGCCCGGGCGACGGACGACATCCGGCGTCAGATCGACCTCATCCAGGACGCCACACGTCGGTCCGTCGAGGAGATCTCCGCGATCCGGTCGGCCGTGTTCGACATGGAGGGCAGCGCCACCACCATCGCGGCCGCGATCCACCAGCAGACGGCCGCGACCGAGCGGATCGCGGAGAGCGCGCAATCCACCTCCGACCACGTTGCGATCGCCGCCCGGGCCGTCTCGACCGTGCAGGACGCGATCGGCCGCACGGTCGAGGCCTCCGGCGCGGTGCTCGCCACCTCGCGCGGCCTTGCCGCCCGGTCGAGCGACCTCGCCGACGCCCTGGCGCCG
>CALMTJ010000320.1:400-3451 GCA_937872715.1 uncultured Methylobacteriaceae bacterium | reverse complement strand
GCTGGCCGCCCGCTCGGGTGCGCCTCCGGCCGGTTGGAGCTGGGAGCCCGGGAGCGACCGCGCCGGGCGCGGCGCGAGCTTCCGCTCCCCGCCGGCGCCCTTCCGCTCGGAGGATTTCTCCCGCGGTCCGGGACATTGCTGCGTATGCGGGCAGCCGGTCTTCCGCCTCGGCTGGCACCGCGATCTCTGGGGCGAGGGCAAGCCGAACCGGAACGCGACCTGGCATTCCGCGTGCGTCACGGCCTGGAAACTCTGGTCCGACCCCTCCGAACACGTGCAGGCTCTGAAACGGCGGCAGAACCGGCGCTGCGCGGCGAACGGCAAGCGCCTTCTACGCGGCGCGGAGGTCGACCACCGCGTGCCCCTGCACCGCGTCTGGACGGAGCGGGAGAGCCATTCCTGGCCCGCGCTCCTCCTGTTCTGGGGTGCGCCGAACCTCCAGGTCATCAACCGCGACGCCCATCTCGCGAACTGCGCGGCCGAGGCGGGCCTGGGCGCCTCCGGCCGGCGCGCCGCCCCGCCCGCCGCCTTCACCGGCCTCGCCGGCGAATGAACCCGGACGTCATCGTCGTCGGGCTCGGCGCGATGGGCAGCGCCGCGCTGTACCAGCTCGCCAAGCGCGGCGCCGCCGTGCACGGGATTGACCGCTTCTCCCCGCCTCACGAGCACGGGTCGAGCCACGGCGAGACCCGCATCACGCGCCAGGCCGTCGGCGAGGGCGACGCCTACGTGCCGCTGGTCCTCCGCTCCCACGAGATCTGGCGCGAGATCGAGGCGGAGACGGGCCTCGCCCTCTTCGATGCCTGCGGGGGCCTCGTCTTTGCCGGCGCCGGCTCGCAGCACCCGAGGAAGCGACGGTTCCTCGAGGACACGATGGCCCTCGCGCGGCAGCACGCCATCCCGCACGAGGTGCTGGGAGCATCCGAACTCGCCTACCGCTTCGCGCAATTCATCCTGAAAGGCGGCGAGCGCGCTTACTACGAACCCGGCGCCGGGATGCTGTTTCCCGAGCGATGCATCTTTGCCCAGCTGGACCTCGCGCGCCGGAACGGAGCCGCGATGCTGCTCGACGAGCCGGTGCTCGCGATCGAGCCGGAGGGCGGCGGAGTACGGGTTCGAACTGCCCGCGCCGGCTACGCGGCCCCGAGCGTCATCGTGACGGCCGGGGCGTGGAACGCGGGCTTGCTGGGGCGGGGCGACCTCACCATCCGCCGGCAGGTGCTCACCTGGTTCGAGGCGGAGAGCCCGGACGAATACGCTCCCGGCCGCTTCCCCGTGTTCATCGCCCTCCATGGCGCTGACGACCATTGCTACGGCTTCCCGATCCCGCCCGGCACGGCCGGTTTCAAGATCGCGACGGAGACCTACGACGAGGCGCCGGCCGTGCCGGAGGAGACGCGCCGCGAGGTCGAGGAGGCCGAGAGCGACGCCTTCTACGACCGGCACGTGGCGGGCCGGCTGCGCGGCATCGCGCGGCGACGCGTGAAGGCGAAGACGTGCCTCTACACGATCTCGCCCGATCTCGGCTTCGTCATCGAGCGCCTCCCGCGCGACCCGCGGATCGTCCTCGTCTCGGCCTGTTCCGGCCACGGGTTCAAGCACTCGGCCGCGATCGGGGAAGGGCTGGCGGAACTCGTCCTCGATGGGCGCCCGCGCGTGCCCCTCGACGCGTTCGGGAGCGGCCGGTTCGCCCGTCCGGGATAGGGCGCCGTTTCGTCGAAGTGCCTAACGGTTCGTTCACGTGCGTCGTGCATGGTGTCCGCGAGGGGCAGCCGTCATCTGGGTCGAATACATGGCCTTCAGCGTCAACATGGACGGGCCGAATGTCGGCGCGTCGCGGAACTTCAGGTCGAGCGGCCGCGGCCGGGCGAGCGCGATCGCCCTCGCCTGCGTGTTCGCGGCCTTCTGCGTGTACGACTACTCGCCCTACGGGTACGGGGTCGTGGCGCAGTCGCTCGGCAACTCGCAGCATTGGTTCCAGGGCTTCGTCGGCACCTTCCGGCTGAGGATGTAACGAGTTCGGCAGGGCCGTGTACCTCCGCCCGGTGCTGGCTTAAGTCTCGCCGGCCGCCGATGTGGCGGCGGGAGCGTCCACATGCCGATCGAACTCACCCTGCTGGCCTGGACGGTCGTCCTCGGCCTCGTCCACCTCGTCGTCGTCGCCCAGTTCTTCACGGCCGCGAACGGCCTCGGCTACGGCATGTCGCCCCGCGACACGCCCCCGCCGAAGCCGATGAGCCTCCTCGGGCAGCGCCTCGAGAGGGCCTACAAGAACCTCGTCGAGACGTTCCCCTTCGCGGCGGCCGCCATCCTGATCTCGGCCGTCCTGAACCGCCACAACGGCTCCACGCAATGGGGAGCGCAGCTCTATTTCTGGTGCCGGCTCGCCTACGTGCCGATCTACGCCTCCGGCATCCCGGTCATCCGCACCCTGGTCTGGCTGGGCTCCGTGATCGGCATCGTCCTCGTCCTCTACGGGACCGTCTGGGGCTGATCTCCCGCGAGGAGGGGTCGCCACGCGGAGAGTTCGGCCGCGAGGTGGTCCACCAGGGCGCGGACCCGCGGAGAATCCCGCAGGTCCGGATGGATCAGGAGCCAGAGCGAGCCGGCGAGAGCCGGCTCCGGCGGGGCGAGCCGGGCGAGACGGGGATTGCGGTCGGCCGCGAAGCAGGGAACGGGAGCGATCCCGATCCCGGCCTCCACGGCGGCGACCAGCGCCAGGACGGAGTTCACCCGGCAGACGATGCGTCCCGAGGTCGCCGCGCCGGCGACGAAGCGGGCGAAGGGGAGGGCGGGAAGGCCTTCTCCGGGTCCGATCCAGGCCGCGTCGTCCGGCCAGCCCGCTCCGCCCGTCCGGGACCCGTCCGCCCGTCCGTAGACCGCCCAGGCGACCGTCCCGAGCCTTCGCCCGACGAGCGTCTCCGGCGGCTGGTCCGTCACGCGGAGCGCGACGTCGGCGTCGCGCCGCGACAGGTTCAGGGTCTCGTTCGAGACGACGAGGTCCAGGGTGATGGCGGGATGCCGGTCGCGGAACCGCGCCAGCACCGGCCC
>CALMTJ010000320.1:0-335 GCA_937872715.1 uncultured Methylobacteriaceae bacterium | reverse complement strand
GAGGAAGGTGTCGTCCGCCGTGACCCGGACCTCGCCCGACGCGGCGCCGCCGCCGCCCGCGAGGCGCAGCGCGAGGCCGGCGACCTCCTCGTCCACGCGACGGGCGAGCCCGGCCATGTCCGCCCCGCTCGCCGTCGGGACATAGCCCGTGCGGTGGCGCTCGAAGAGCTTCAGGCCGAGCCGCCCTTCGAGCTGGCCGAGACGGCGGAACACGGTCGAGCCGTCGATCCCGAGGCGTTCGGACGCCGGTCCGAGCCCGCGTCCGTCCGCGACCGCGAGGACGAGCCGGAGGTCGTCCCAAGAGAAGCTGTCGACCATCGAAGCCGTCGACCCTC
>CALMTJ010000319.1 GCA_937872715.1 uncultured Methylobacteriaceae bacterium | reverse complement strand
GCGCTCGTGCCGCGCGCGGATCGTCGCGAGGCGGGCTGGCGCGGCGCGGGCCGCGCCGAGCTCGGCGATCGTCGCGCCGTGCCGGGACAGGCTCTCGCCCGGGAGGTACACGCGGTCGAGGTCGCGGAAATCGGCCCCGCAATCCTGGAGGTGGTTGATCACCTGAAGGGCGGCGCAGAGCGCGTCGGAGGCCGGCCAGGTCGACCTGTCCTCGCCGTGGACGTCCAGCACGAAGCGGCCGACCGGCATCGCGGACAAGGCGCAATAGCCGATCAGCTCGGACCAGTCGGCGTAGCGCGACTTGCGGGCGTCGAGCCGGAAGGCGTCGAGCAGGTCCTGCGCGTGGCGGGCCGGGAGGCCCCGCTCCGCGAGCGCGAGGCGCAGCGGCTCGGCCTCGGGATCGGCCGGACCCGTGCCGAGGAGGGAGGCTTCGAGGCCGTCGAGGAGGCGCAGCTTTCCGTCCGGGGAGAGCGAGGCGTTGTCCGCCACGTCGTCCGCCGCCCGGACGAAGCGGTAGAAGGCGAGGATCGGCCCGCGATGCGTCGGGCTGATCAGGAAGGAGGCGACGGGGAAGTTCTCGTCCCTGTGGCCCTTCCCGGACAGGGTGTCGCTCGCCGTGGTCACCGCACGTACCCGGCCTGCCTGAACCAGGCGAGCGCGTCGGCGATCCCCTCCCGGTAGGGACGCGAGCGGTGGCCGAGCTCGCGGCGCGCCTTCGCGTCGTCGAAGAACATGCGATGGCCCGCCATGCGGAGCGCGTCGCGCGTCACGAAGGGTTCGCGCCCGGTGAAGGAGGCGACGGCCTCCGCCGCCATCGCCAGCGGCCACACGGCGAGGCGCGGGATGCGGATCGTCGGCGGCCGGCGGCCGGCGAGCTCGGCGATGTCCGTCAGCATGCGCGACAGGAGCACGTTCTCGCCTCCCAGGATGTAGCGCTCGCCGATCTTCCCCCGGCGAAGCGCCAGGAGGTGCCCTTCCGCCACGTCGTCCACGTGGACGAGGTTCAGCCCCGTATCCACGTAGCCCGGCATGCGGCCGGAGGCCGCCTCCACGATGATGCGGCCGGTCGGCGTCGGCTTGATGTCGCGCGGACCGATCGGGGTCGACGGGTTCACGATCACGGCCGGCAGCCCCTCATCCGCGACCATCGCCTCCACCGCGCGCTCGGCCAGCACCTTGCTGCGCTTGTAGATGCCGATCGCGTTGTCGGGGGTGAGGGGTCGCGTCTCGTCGCCGCCCGGCACGATCGTGGCGACGCTCGACGTGTAGACGATCCGCTCGATCCCGGCCCGGAGAGCGGCCGCCATGAGGGCGCGCGTCCCGTCGAGGTTGGTGCGGATCAGGTCCTGCGGGTCCGGCGCCCAGAGGCGGTAATCCGCGGCCGCGTGAACGAGATAGCGCATGCCGGAGAGCGCAGGGGGAAGCGACGCCGGATCGCGGAGGTCGCCGGTCACGACCTCGTCGGGAGCGGAGAGGTTGCCGCGCGGCGAGCCGCGGCGAACCATGACGCGGACGCGGAAGCCGTTCTCCCGGAAGACCTTCGCCAGCGCCGAGCCCAGGAAGCCCGACGCGCCCGTGATCAGAACGCGGTCGCCCGCGCCCGCCTCGTCCGCCGCCACCGATGCGGACCCGCCAAGATCAGGCGCGCGCCTTGAGCGCGCCCGTGCTGCGCCCGAGGATCTCGAAGACGCGCTTCACGATGCCCGCCGCGTCGAGCCCGGCCCTGGCATACATTCGGTCCGGCTTGTCGTGGTCCAGGTACTCGTCCGGCAGCACCATGGAGCGGACCTTGAGGCCCGAGCCGTCCAGCATGCCCCGGTCGGAGAGGAGCTGCAGCACGAAGGACCCGAAGCCGCCGACCGAGCCCTCCTCGATGGTGATCATGACCTCGTGCTCGCGCGCGAGCCTGAGGATCATCGCCTCGTCGAGCGGCTTCGCGAAACGCGCGTCCGCGACCGTCGTCGAGAGACCCCGCGCCTCCAGCTCCTCGGCGGCCTTCAGGCATTCGCCGAGCCGCGTGCCGAACGACAGGAGGGCGACCCGGCTCCCCTGCTTGACGATGCGGCCGCGGCCGATCTCCAGCACCTCGCCGCGTTCGGGCATCTCGACCCCGACGCCCTCGCCGCGAGGGAACCGGAAGGCGATCGGGCCGGTATCGTGGGCGGCCGCGGTCGCCACCATGTGGACCAGCTCGGCCTCGTCGGCCGCCGCCATCACCACCATGTTCGGCAGGCAGCCGAGATAGGCGACGTCGAAGGAGCCGGCATGGGTGGCGCCGTCCGCGCCGACGAGGCCGGCGCGGTCGAGAGCGAAGCGCACGGGCAGGTTCTGCAGCGCCACGTCGTGGACGACCTGGTCGTAGCCGCGCTGGAGGAAGGTCGAGTAGATCGCGCAGAACGGCCGGTAGCCCTCCGTCGCCATGCCGGCCGCGAAGGTCACTGCGTGCTGCTCGGCAATGCCCGTGTCGAAGGTCCGGTCCGGGAACTCCTTGCCGAAGAGGTCGAGCCCCGTGCCGGACGGCATCGCGGCCGTGATCGCGACGATCTTCCCGTCCTCGCGCGCCTCCTTGGCGAGGCTCTCCGCGAAGACCTTGGTATAGGCCGGCGCGTTGGCCTTGGCCTTGGCCTGGGTGCCCGTGATGACGTCGAACGGGACAACCGCGTGGTACTTGTCGGCCGCCGCCTCGGCCGCCGCGTAGCCCTTGCCCTTTTGCGTGACGACGTGAACCAGGATCGGGCCGGTCTCGGAATCACGGACGTTCTTCAGCACGGGCAGGAGGTGGTCGAGATTGTGCCCGTCGATCGGGCCTACGTAGTAGAAGCCGAGCTCCTCGAACATGGTGCCGCCGGTGACGAAGCCGCGGGCGAACTCCTCCGCCTTCACGGCCTTGTCGGCGATGAATTTCGGCAGCTTCTCGGCGAGGTGCTTGCCGACCTCGCGCAGCGAGCGGTACGCCTTCCCGGAGACGAGGCGGGCGAGATAGGCCGACATGGCGCCGGTCGGCGGCGCGATCGACATGTCGTTGTCGTTCAGGATGACGATCAGTCGCGACTTGAGATGCCCCGCATTGTTCATCGCCTCGTAGGCCATCCCGGCCGACATCGAGCCGTCGCCGATCACCGCGACGACGTTGTTCGTCGCGCCCTTGAAGTCCCGCGCCACCGCCATGCCGAGCCCGGCGGAGATCGACGTGGAGGAATGCGCGGCGCCGAACGGGTCGTATTCGCTCTCCGAGCGCTTGGTGAAGCCGGACAGGCCGCCGCCCATGCGGAGGGTGCGGATGCGGTCGCGCCGGCCGGTCAGGATCTTGTGTGG
>CALMTJ010000318.1 GCA_937872715.1 uncultured Methylobacteriaceae bacterium | reverse complement strand
GCGTCTCCATTCCGACCTCGACGTCGCGGGGCAAGGAGACGTTCTTCGACGGCAAGGTGTTCGACCCCGAAAACCCCGTCGCCTACCTGTCCAGCCTCGGCATCAAGAAGGTGGCGTGATGGCATCCGGATCCGCGCTCGCTCCTCCCGCCGGCCTCGGCACCGCCGCCCGCGACACGGCCTCGGCCGAGTCCCGCGGCCCGTTCTTCACGGCGAAGGGCGTTCGGGGAATCGCTGCCCGGGTCATCCCGCCGCTCGTCGTGCTCGCCCTCTTCCTGCTGCTCTGGGAGAGGCTGTGCTCGTCCCCGACCGCCGGATTGCCGCCGCCCTCGCGCGTCGTCACGGAAGCTTGGGATGTGATCGCCCACCCGTTCTACGATAACGGCGGTACCGACAAGGGCCTGTTCTGGCACCTCTCGGCCAGCCTTCAGCGGGTAGCGCTCGGCTTCTCGCTGGCGGTGGTGGCGGGCGTGATGCTCGGCACGCTGGTCGGTCAGTCCGAATGGGCGATGCGCGGGCTTGACCCGATCTTCCAGGTGCTCCGCACCATCCCGCCGCTCGCGTGGCTGCCGCTGTCGCTCGCGGCCTTCCGCGACGGGCAGCCCTCGGCGATCTTCGTGATCTTCATCACGTCGATCTGGCCGATCATCATCAACACGGCCGTCGGCATCCGCAACATCCCGCAGGATTATCGCAACGTGTCGGCCGTGATCCGGCTGAACCCATTGGAATTCTTCTGGAAGATCATGCTGCCCTCGGCGGCGCCTTACATCTTCACGGGCCTGCGCATCGGGGTCGGCTTGTCCTGGCTCGCCATCGTCGCAGCCGAGATGCTGATCGGCGGCGTCGGCATCGGCTTCTTCATCTGGGACGCGTGGAACTCGTCGCATATCAGCGAGATCATCGTCGCCCTCGTCTATGTCGGGCTGATCGGCTTCGTCCTCGACCGTATGGTCGCCGGGATCGGCATGCTCGTGACCCGCGGCACCAGCGCGGCCTGAAGGAAGCACGCCATGACCCATCTCAGCCTCTCCCAGGTCGGCATCTCGTTCCGGCGCGGCGGCAAGACGTCCGAGGTCTTAAAAGACGTCGATTTGACCATCGCCAAGGGCGAGTTCGTCTCGATCATCGGGCATTCGGGCTGCGGCAAGTCGACCGTGCTGAACATCGTCGCCGGCCTGCTCAAGGCCTCGTCCGGCGTGGTCCTGCTCGACGGCAAGGAGGTCAACGCGCCGGGTCCCGACCGCGCCGTGGTCTTCCAGAACCACTCGCTTCTGCCCTGGCTCACGGTTCGCGAGAACGTCGCGCTCGCCGTGGACAAGGTGTTTCGCGGCAAGAAGCCCAAGATCGAACGCGCCGAGTGGATCGAGCACAACCTCGCGCTCGTGAACATGATGCACGCGGCCGACAAGCGTCCGGCCGAGATCTCCGGCGGCATGAAGCAGCGCGTCGGCATCGCCCGCGCGCTCGCCATGGAGCCGAAGGTGCTCCTGATGGACGAGCCCTTCGGCGCGCTCGACGCGCTCACCCGCGCCCATCTCCAGGACTCGATCATGGAGATCCAGATGCGGCTCAGGAACACCGTCATCATGATCACCCACGACGTCGACGAGGCGGTGCTGCTGTCCGACCGCATCGTGATGATGACGAACGGCCCCTCCGCCACGATCGGCGAGATCCTGACCGTGCCGCTCAAGCGCCCGCGCCGCCGGCTCGAACTCGTCGAGGACGTCACCTACGTGCACGCCCGCGCCGCGGTGCTGGAGTTCCTCTACGCCCGCCATGCCAAGCCCGCCGCCCTGGCGGCGTGAGGGCGCGTCCATCGAAATCCGTCCCGTTCCGGCCGGGTGGCGGGACCCAGCGCAACCGTAGCCACGTGTCGTTCGGCGGTTCTCACATGAAGGAAAGGCTCGTCGTCGTCGGCAACGGCATGGCCTCGCT